>NZ_RZOL01000571.1:0-3019 GCF_004022985.1 Mesorhizobium sp. M7A.F.Ca.ET.027.02.1.1
GGCCATGAAGGCGCCCTCGACCGGGTCCTCGTTACGGGCGCGGGGCGTCGCCCACGCCGGCACGCGCGGGACCGGGAAGGAGACTTGCGATGCGGGTGCGGGCTGCCGACTCATCTCCAGCAGCGTAAACGGGATGTGCGGTTCAAGCGAGAAATTTCGCCACTATCCGCACCGCCTGTCTGCCTTGTTTTATGTCCGGTAAGCTTGCCTTATCGGACATATGGCGGTAGCCTGCCAAACCATGCAAGATCCCCCGGAAAACACCCCCACAATCGACGATGGCGATCTACCCGACATCGTCGATCTCGTCATGGAGATGGGCTCCTCACCTCCCGCCCCGCGGGCGCCAACGCGTCTGGAATCCCTTGTCGAGACCGCGACAGGCTACGCGAAGGCCGCCAGCTCCGAGAATACGCGGGACGCCTACGCCAAGGACTGGCGGCATTTTAGCTCCTGGTGCCGCCGCGAAGGCTTCGACCCGATGCCGCCCTCGAGCCAGGTCATCGGCCTCTATATCGGCGCCTGCGCCGCCGGTGATCCGAAACGCGGCCTCCCCTCGCTCTCCGTGGCAACGATCGAGCGGCGGCTGTCTGGCCTCGCCTGGAACTTTACCCAGCGTGGCCAGCCGATGGATCGCGCCGATCGGCATATTTCCACCGTGCTTGCCGGCATTCGCCGCAAGCACGCAAAGCCGCCGCGGCAGAAAGAAGCCGTGCTCGGCGAGGATCTGTTAGCCATGCTCGAAACCCTGGGCCATGATTTGAGAGGGCTTCGGGACCGCGCCATCCTGCTCCTAGGGTTTTCGGGCGGGTTACGCCGCTCCGAAATCGTCGGGCTCGACGTCGCCCGCGACGAGCATAGCGACGGCGCCGGATGGATCGATATTTTTCCCGACAAGGGCGTCCTCGTCACGCTGCGCGGCAAGACCGGCTGGCGCGAGGTCGAGGTCGGCCGCGGTTCCAGCGACCAGTCCTGCCCGGTGGTGGCGCTGGAGACCTGGATCAAGTTCGGCCGCATCACCCGCGGTCCCCTGTTCCGGCGCATTTTCAAGGACAACAAGACCGTCGACGTCGAGCGCCTTTCCGACAAGCATGTCGCCCGTCTCGTCAAGCAGACGGCACTGGCTGCAGGCGTCCGCTCCGATCTCCCGGAAGGCGAACGCGAACTGCTGTTCGCCGGCCATTCTTTGCGCGCAGGCCTCGCCTCGTCGGCCGAGATCGAGGAACGCTATGTGCAGAAGCAACTCGGCCATGCCTCGGCCGAGATGACCCGCAAATATCAGCGCCGGCGTGATCGGTTCCGGACCAACCTGACCAAGGCTTCCGGGCTCTGAAAGCCCCCTCCCTTCCCCCGATTGTAGCCGCCACTTGGCGGTTCAGGGGGGCAGGATGGATTTTGTCGCTTGGCAGTTAAATATGAGAATCGCTCTTCAACGATTTCAGTAACTTAGCCGTTCACTTAATTCGAGAATGTGACAGTTAAATTGAGAATCAATATCACAGATCGGCACTTAATTGATAATCGCGGCGAACAACGTGGTGCCGTCGCATTGCAGACAACGGTGCACGATATTCAACGAACCCAGCATCTTAGAGACAATGTGGCTACAGTTAATTTGAGACTCCAAACTATTCCATTCTCGTATTTAAGTAGCCCGCAATGACCAGAACGGTCGCATTCTTGTAATTAACAGCCAAGCGACAGTTTCATCGGGCGTCGGTTCCCGGTCGTGTTCGTTTTTCATGCCCTCGATGCTCTCATAAGACGTTCGTCCGACAAGCGCTGCAAGGACCGTCCAAGCCCTGTAGTGAATATCAAACCTGCCCGCCTTCTCATGATCTGCGCCCCGGCTTGTCGAGGCTGCGGCGCAACGCATCGCTGATTTCAAGCCGGGATTCGGTGCGCACAACCTTGCCTGCCGTCTCCAAATCGACGGCAGCGGTTTCAGCTCCGGTTCCGATCGTCTTCGACGCATGAAGCTTCGCCCGCAACAAGGCCATCACCATCGGCCAGACCGAGAACTTTCCGGCCTTTGCTCGGTCTGTCAGGCTGCGCAAATAACCGCCGGCGCTGTTGATCTGGTCCTGCCGTTGGTAGATCGCAGCGATGGTAATCGCCGCCTGCTGCTCACCCATTGCCGTCCGCGCTTCCTCCCAGGCGCTCGGGCTGATGCCCATGGCCGGCCGGGCAACCTCGGCCGCGGCCAGAAATTCACGCCAATTGCGGATTCCGCCGCCGCCCTTCACCATCCAAAGCATGTTCGGGCAGGCATCCAGCACGATTCCCAAAGGCAGCTCGCGCTTTGGCAGGCTCCGTACGTTGTCGGTATCCGCAACGTTGGCGCCCGCTTCATCTTTATTTCCTGAGCCGCTTGCAGATTCAAATTTAGAGTCTGGTTTTGAATTCTGTATGTGGCGTCCATTTCGGGACTCATTGGCGTCCACTTTCTGTGTTTTTACAAATGATTCCAATGCTTCACGCACTTCAGCCCAAAGGCCTTCAAGCTCCTCGGCGATCGCCTCGAAGGCCTGGCGGGGTGCGGTTCGTGGTATCTGGCCGACAATCGCCTGGTAGGCCTGCTGGACCCTGCCCCAGTTCGCCGGCACGCCTTCCTCAATGCCGGCGTCGATCATCTTGACGATGTCACGCCGGCATATGGTTAGCCGCTCCTTAACGAGACGAAAGGCCTTCTTCTCAGATCTGACCGCTTCCGCAATATCCTTGAACTCCTGAGCTCGCGCGACGATCGGCGAGATGTCGAAGCCATAGGCTTGCTCGATCTCGCCGCCCTGCCCTTTCCGGGCGAAGCGCTTGCCGTTTGGGCTGTCGCGACGGATTATCAATCCACACTCGACCAAGACGGCCAGGTGCCGCCGCAAGGTCGTTGGAGGCATTCCGTTGGCGCGGCGGATCAGCTGCTCGTTGGATGGCCAGACGATCAGCTCGCTGTCGCCATGAAGGGCCGTGTCAGGATGGAACGACAGAAGCGCGTCAAGAATGGCCAAGGCGCGATCAGTGG
>NZ_RZOL01000572.1:0-3001 GCF_004022985.1 Mesorhizobium sp. M7A.F.Ca.ET.027.02.1.1
GGATGATTTTTTCCTTCCGCAAGATCATCAACTACATCTCGACCTTCACCACGCTGGTGCCGGGCGATATCATCGTCACCGGCACGCCGGCCGGCGCCGGCGCCCGCTTCGAGCCGCCGATCTGGCTGAAGCCCGGCGCCGTGATCGAGGTGGAGGCCGAAGGCATCGGCGTGCTCAGAAACGGTGTCGTCGACGAGGCAGCGCAATGACCCCGGAACAGGTGGAGGACGCCGCGGCACGGCTGTTCGAGGCCGAGCGGTCGCGCCGCCAGATCCGTCTGCTCAGCCTCGATTTTCCCGATGCGACGATGGAGGACGCCTATCGCGTGCAAGCGGCGCTGGTGGCGCGCAAGATCGATGCCGGGCTGAAGCCGAAGGGCTGGAAGATCGGGCTGACATCGAAGGCAATGCAGTACGCGCTTGCCATCGACACGCCGGATTCGGGCGTGCTGTTCGACGACATGTTCTTCCATGACGGCGCGACGGTGCCGGCCGGCCGCTTCATCCAGCCGCGCGTCGAGGCCGAGATCGCCTTCGTCATGAAGGCGCCGCTGAAAGGCCCCGGCGTGACCATCTCCGACGTGCTCCACGCCACCGACTACATCACACCGGCGCTGGAAATCCTCGATACGCGCATCGAGCGCGTCAATGCCGAGACGAAGAAGGTGCGCACCTTCTTCGACACGATTTCCGACAATGCCGCCAATGCCGGCATTGTCACCGGCGGCCGGCGGCAACGTCCTGATGAGGCCGACATGCGCTGGATCGGTGCCATCGTCTCGCGCAACGCCGAGGTCGAGGAAACCGGGCTCGGCGCCGGCGTGCTCAACCACCCGGCCATGGGCATCGCCTGGCTGGCGGACAGGCTCGCCCGCTACGGCATGTCGATCGCGGCTGGCGAGGTGGTGCTCTCGGGATCGTTCGTGCGCCCGGTCGAGGCGCGGCCCGGCGACACGATCGTCGCCGATTTCGGCAGTTCGGGCACGGTCAGCATCCATTTCGCGAAGGGCTGACGACCCGCCAGTTCTTATCGATCGGCCCTATTCGCCACGCAGATAGGCAATCACCACATCGGCTGCGATGGCCGACATACGCTGGCCGACATCCCTGGTGATGTCGCCTTCGACGCGGCTCTGCACCCAACCGAGGAAAGCAAAGGCGCGCAAGGCCGAAAACAGTGGTAGCGCGGCGATGTCGCGCGCGGTCAGTGCCCGCTCCTGCCGATAGCCGTCGAGCAAAGCGGCCTCGATCAGCGGATAGATCGCCTCATCGCGGTTCTGGTAGAGCGCGACGGCAAGGTCGTACATGTGCCAGCCATGGCCGCAATCGTCGAAGTCGATGATGCGGATCGCGCCGTCATGGACGAGCACATTCTCGCGCACCAGATCGGCGTGGATGATGCCGAAATTGCGGGCGCTGCGTTCATGCTCCGACAGCACCTTCACGGCCTTTTCCCGCGCCTGGAAAACCAGCTCGCGATGAGGGCCGTCGAGGAAGGGCGAGGTCTCGAAGCGGCCCCAATTCGGGTTCGCGCCGAAGAAGCCATCGAAATCCCAGGCATGGCGGGCAAAGCCGGCGGGCGGCGTCCAGGCAGACGTGACATTGTGCATGTGGGCGATGGTTCGGCCCATCGCGGTAAAGACCTGTCTAGCCTGCTCGGGCGTAAAATCCAGCGGCACGCCTCGCGCGCCGACGGCGCGGCCTTCCAGCCAGCTCAGGCAATCGACTTGCCGGGGTTGCATTGAGGCGTTCGCGCTGGCAAGCACGAACAGATCGCCGGCCGGCGTGGCGACCGCAGATGGCGTGGCGATGCCGGCCGATTGCAGAAAGCCCATCCATTGCAGTTCCGAGCGCAGGGCGGCATCCGTGTGATAGCCAAGCCGATGAATGCGCATGGCGGCCGGCTGGCCATCGGGCAAGCGGATCCGGAAAACCGCGTTCTCGCGGAATTTCAGCAGTTCCGGCTCACCCTCACGAATGCCCCAATGTTCGAGCGCGCGCTTGGCAAGCTCGGTGACATCGGCTGCCGTCTCGGGCTCGGATTGCGTGGAAACAGCGTTCACGCCTTCACTCCGCCGACTTCACCCAGCACCTCGTCGAGGACGCCGATCAGGACGTCGGCATTGTCGCGCGAGAACGGCATGGGCGGGCGGATCTTCAGCACATTGCCGTGGATGCCGGTCTTGCCCATGAGCACACCGCAGTGGCGCATGCGGTTGGCGACCTGCTCGGCAATGTCGGGCGCCGGCTCGCGCGTCTCGCGGTCGTGAACCAATTCGGCGCCGAAGAACAGGCCGGCGCCCCTGACCTCGCCGATGCATTCATGGCGCTCGGCCAGCGGGCGCAGCAGACCGAGCGCATAGGCGCCGACATCGCGTGCGTTGGCGACGAGATCTTCCTGCTCGATGACGTCGAGAACGGCATTCGCCACCGCGCAGGAAACCGGGTTGCCGCCGAAGGTGTTGAAGTAGCGGAAAGCGTTGCGGAAGGTCGCCAGGATCTCCCTCGAGGTGACCACGGCGGCGACCGGATGGCCGTTGCCCATCGGCTTGCCCATGGTGAGGATGTCGGGAACGAAGCCAGCGCGCTGGTGGCCCCAGAAATGACTGCCGGTGCGGCCGAAACCGGGCTGCACCTCATCGGCGATGACCAGTCCGCCGGCGTCACGCACCGCGCGCATCGCGTCGTCGAAAAATCCGGATGGGAGCGTCGGAAAGCCTTCATTGGCGAGCAGCGGACAGAGGATCATGCCGGACAGGCCGATGCCGTCCTTTGCCAGCGAGGCGATGGCTTCGCGCACCGCGTCGCCAAAAGCTTTGCCGTTGGCCATCGCATCCGGCTGGCGATAGCTGTCAGGTGCCGGCACCAGCCTGACGTGGCGGGCACGGCCGCCGACCGGCGGCATGCGGGTGCTGAGCTGCGAAACCGCCGTGGTGTTGCCATGATAGGTGGCGTCGGTGGCGATGATGCCCATGCGGCCGGTTGCGGCCTGCGCCATGCGC
>NZ_RZOL01000573.1:0-2986 GCF_004022985.1 Mesorhizobium sp. M7A.F.Ca.ET.027.02.1.1
TGAAGGTCGCCAAGAAATTCCCCAAGGTGATGTTCGAGCACGCCACCGGCTACAAGACCGCTGACAATCTCGGCATCTACAATGCGCGTTTCTACGAAGGCCGCTACGTGCTCGGCCAGATCGCCGCCAAGGAATCGAAGGCCGGCGTTGCCGGCTACATCGTTTCCTTCCCGATTCCCGAAGTGGTGATGGGCATCAACTCCTTCATGCTCGGCGCACAGTCGATCAACCCGAACTTCAAAGCCAAAATCGTCTGGGTGAATTCCTGGTTCGATCCGGGCAAGGAAGCCGACGCCGCCAAGGCGCTGTTCGACCAGGGTGCCGACATCATCGTCCAGCACACCGATTCGACCGCTGCCCTGCAAGTGGCCGAGGAGCGGGGCCTGAAGGGCTTTGGGCAGTCATCGGACATGATCAAGTTCGCGCCCAAGGCGCAGCTGACTTCGCTCACCGATGATTGGGGTCCCTATTACATCAGCCGGGTCCAGGCAGCCCTCGACGGCACCTGGAAGCCGGGCAATGTCTGGCTCGGCATCAAGGACGGCGCCGTCAAGCTCGCTCCTTATACCAACATGCCCGACGACGTGAAGGCGATGGCCGAAGCCACCGAAAAGAAGATCGCCGACGGCTGGAATCCCTTCACCGGGCCGATCGCCAAGCAGGACGGCACGCCATGGCTGAAGGATGGCGAAGTCGCCGACGACGGCACGCTGCTCGGCATGAATTTTTATGTGAAGGGCGTCGACGACAAGCTGCCGAAATAACCAGCGCGAGACATGAGACGGAGGGGCGCCGCGAGGCGCCCTTCTTCATTCGGCGGGCTGTGCGCCGGCAGAGGGGCGATGAAACCGCGTTCGTCCGGCATCGACCACACGGCCGAGCCAAAACCTGAGCAACCGCTGTACCGGTCGTTCGCAGGTGCGCCAGATCGAACACGAAATGAAAAGCATGAGCACGACGCAACCACGGGCGGCAATCCATTTGCCGACAATGGGCGTTGCCGCATTGATGGCGAGATAGCCGATCTCCTGATGCAGCAGATAGAGCGGATAGGTCAGCACGCCCAGCGCCAGGGTGAGCGCCGATGCCCTCACACGGTGGCGCAGCAGCACCGCGCCGATCAGGGCCGCGTGCATGACGGCGTTGGCGAGGACAAGATTGGCCGAGGAGACGGCAATGCCGTAGTGGCCGAGCATCCAGCGCTGCGTCACCGACAGCGTTCCGCAGGAGATCAGGAACGCGGCGGCGAGCAGCAGCAGGGCCGGCACAGAACGGCCATGCGAATGGATGTGGTGGACCAGCACGCCGGCGGCGAAGAACGGGCCGAACTCGGTGAGGAACAGCAGCCTGGCTCCGCCGCTGCCGATGAAGAACTCGTTCAAGGCCGAGATCGCCAGCCAGATGAAGATCAGCTCCAGCTTGCGTTTCTGGAAGAGCCCGGTGAACAGGGCCAGCGTGATCCATCCGTAGAACACCAGTTCAAGCACGATCGACCAGTAGACGCCGTCCATGAAGGGTTGGCCGAAGACCGGCGCGAACATCGACAGGTTGGCGACATACTGGCTGAAAGAGGCTGGAAGCAACGGCGTGCCGGCAAGGGTGAGAACTGCGAAGGTGATCGTCATGCAGAACAGAAAACCCGGATAGAGGCGAACGAACCGCGCGATCGCAAACTGATCCCAGCTCCGGTTTTCCGCCGACCAGGCAATGACGAAACCGCTGATCAGGAAGAACAGATTGACGCCGAGATAGCCGTAGAGGGCGAACGGTGCGGCAAGCGGATAGCCCTGCGCGAGGTAGCCTTCGGCGGCCGAGCCGCGAAAGAAATAGTGAAAGAACACGGCAGCAAGTGCTGCCGCCAGCCTGAGCAAATCCAGCGTCGCGATGTAATTTTGTTCCGCAGATCTGGTGTTCATCCGCATTCCCCCGCATCTCCGGTCCGCAAACCATAGAGCGGATCGCGGCTGAGCGGGTTAAAAGGCTGAACTATCGCCAGATGTAGTAAATACGGCCCTCAGACCGCCGAACCATAAAGGTCATAGGCGTCGGCGCGGTCGATCTTGACGGTGACGATATCGCCCTGGCGCAAAGGGCGGCGCGACTGGATATGCACCGAGCCATCGATCTCGGGCGCGTCGTATTTGGTGCGGCCCTTTGCCGACGTGCCATGCGCCTCGTCGATCAGCACCGGCAGGCGCTTGCCGACCTTCTTGGCCAGCTGCGTTGCCGAAATCTTCTGCTGGCGCTGCATGAAACGGTGCCAGCGCGCCTCCTTGATCTCCTGGGGAACCTGTTCGAGACCGAGATCGTTGGAGCGGGCGCCGCGGACCGGCTCGTATTTGAAGCAGCCGGCGCGATCGATCTTGGCCTCGTCGAGCCAGTCGAGCAGCATCTCGAAATCATCGTCCGTCTCGCCGGGGAAGCCGACGATGAAGGTTGAGCGAATGGCCAGATCCGGGCAGACCTCACGCCAGCCGCGAATGCGCTCGAGCGTCTTTTCGCCGTGTGCCGGCCGGCGCATGTTCTTCAATACCTGCGGCGAAGCGTGCTGGAAGGGGATATCCAGGTAAGGAAGGATCTTGCCCTCTGCCATCAGCGGGATGACGTCGGCGACATGCGGGTAGGGGTAGACATAGTGCATGCGCACCCAGATGCCGAGCTTGCCCAGTTCCTCGGACAGATCGAGGAATTTTGCGCGCACCTCACGGTCGCCGAACATCGACGTCTGATACTTGATGTCGATGCCGTAGGCGCTGGTGTCCTGTGAGATCACCAGAAGTTCCTTGACCCCAGCCTTGGCCAGTTTCTCGGCCTCGCGCAGCACATCGGCCGCCGGCCGCGAGACGAGGTCGCCACGCAGTGCCGGAATGATGCAAAAGGTACAGCGGTTGTTGCAGCCTTCGGAAATTTTCAGATAGGCGTAGTGGCGCGGCGTCAGCTTGACACCCTGCGGCGGCAAAAGATCGACATAAGGGTCGTGCGAAGG
>NZ_RZOL01000574.1:0-2964 GCF_004022985.1 Mesorhizobium sp. M7A.F.Ca.ET.027.02.1.1
GTTGCTGTTGCTTGGTGATGATGAACTCGGCCAGCAGCTCGGCATCCGAATGGCCTTCCCATAAGCCGAAGGAATCCTGAGTACGAATGAGCCGCAGGAGGCATTTGACGAACGGGGAAGCAAGGGCTTCTTCGTCATTGTTGACAGCAGGGCCAACCGGAGGAATTTCGTTGTTCGTCATTTCAGTCTTCGTCTTCGAGGTACGATTTCCTTTTCCTGCGATGCCCACTCCGGGTCCGCTTGCGTGGCCGACGAATGGCTTGGGCGGGCCAACCCCAAGAGTGCCCCGTGGCCGACCTCGACATGTCCACGAGTGCGAGACCTGCGGCGCGAATTCGCGGCGCACATCGTCTGCGCCGCGATCCGACCGGTGGTCAACGCAATTGAAATCCAACCTGCCGCAAGCCGCCGCCCTGCTGCATCGACATACTTGCTGCGAAGAGAGCTTCGATGGGCGGATTGGCCAGTGTTCAATTCCAATTGTCAGTCCCTTCGCGATTCTTGCTCAGGAAGTGACTGCGTTTTGAGTTTCGGGTGCCTTCTTTTGCGGAGCCACACAAAGATCCGCGTGACAGGCAGGCTCACCCGTGTAGTTGGCCAGTGCTTCGAGCAATGGGGTAAGATAGTACTGTTTGGTGTGGTCCGGAATTGGCCCCAGCCGGTCCACCGATTTCAGTGCCACCTCGATCAACTCGATTGCGCGATCTTTGTTGCCGCTCTCGTAATAATACTGAGCTACCGGGAGGTACCGGCGGTATTTAAACGGGCCATCGCCGTTCGGGGGATTGAGTGCCAGTATCTGTTCCGAGAGCTCGTTGCCCATCGCAAAGCGCTCCGCGCGCGGAAGATGGGAATTGTCCATCGTGGGATCGAAGAGTTGGTTGAGGGCCAAGGCCATCCACGACACCGCGTCGGACGTTTTGTCGATCGCGTCCTCGACCAATTCTCGCATGACCGGCATGCCGGTCTTGATGTCGCGCAGCTTGTGAAGCAGAAGATCCGCATGAATCTGCCGAAAATCAAAAGAGTCTGGCATCAAGGCGAGGCCTTCTTCGATGGCCAAGAGCGCCGCCGTCCAATTCTCGGCCTGCATCGCCGGCTCAAGTTTGGCGTATATCGGCCCGGTAAGCGACATTTCGCGCGCTGCAAGTTGGTTATGCGCGATGCGCTTTGCATCGGCGGCTTTCGCTTCATAGCTGCTGCGCCAGCTGCCGTTAAGGACTTTCGGCAAAACGTCATCGAGTTCCGCCGGGTGGCCGATAAAAGCGATGTGGCCGTCGCGGTCGACCACGAACGAGGTGGGAATCCCAATCGAAGAGCTGGGATCCATCCAGAGCTTGTTCATTTCGCCAATGTAATCGAACCCGATACGATAATTCAGATTCGGGAACTTCTCGGTCAGCCAGGCATCCACGTTGGTCCGCGCCTCGTCTGCGGTAGGACCCTGTTCGCAGGCGGCAACTCCGACCGCCTCAAATCCGCTGCCTTCATATTTCTCCTGCAGTTCGATCAAATGGGGCATGGCGTCGACACATGGTCCGCACCAAGTCGCCCAA
The DNA here is from genome assembly GCF_004022985.1 of Mesorhizobium sp. M7A.F.Ca.ET.027.02.1.1. Lineage (NCBI taxonomy): Bacteria > Pseudomonadati > Pseudomonadota > Alphaproteobacteria > Hyphomicrobiales > Phyllobacteriaceae > Mesorhizobium > Mesorhizobium sp. M7A.F.Ca.ET.027.02.1.1. Next base: position 1,557 of record NZ_RZOL01000574.1, read on the forward strand.
AACTCAACGAGGTAGACCTTGCCGGGCCGAAAGTTCGTGAGGGGCTCGCCACGCAGCCAGTTCTCCACTTTGATCGCAGGAGCCGGGGACCCCATACGCAGTTCCATCTTGGTGTCCAAAGTCATTCCACACCTTTCGTCTCTTTTGTCGCGGAATATTTTCCCGTCAAAATCGGACACGGTCTCGAGGGCATCGCTCCCTCTGGCTTGCTTCAGCGAAGCTCTCACCGTGTTGCCGCACATCAAGCTGCAACGGAGGTGCCAATTCCCTCAGCTCCGGTAAGCGGCGGGAAATGCTTTGAAATTCTCCACGAGGCTAAATGCGGCCGATTGTCGTGAACCCGACATGTCTTCTGCCGCTGTCGGGTTTCGCCCTATCTCTTGAGAGCTTGGACGGCTCGCCTGTGATTAGACTGGCCTCGGTCCTCGAGCAGTGGCAGTTTGGCGCCAGTTCGAAAGCGCGAACTCGCCGGCTTGGTCCTCGTGCCGCCACCGCCGCGTGTGGATTCTTGCCCCGGAGTCAAAATTCGCCTCGCGGTTGCCAACGGCGGCATGCGCTCAATGCGCGTGGCGTTGAGCCCCGACAGCACGTAATGGTACCAATTAGTGGATGCCCGTCGCTGCCTCCACTTCTCCAGCCAAGCGCTCGAACGACGCTACCTACCCACGTTCGAGCGCGACCGCGGAATCGCAGACTGCCGAACGTCAACCGTTGCGAAAGGTGTAGCCGTACCCGTTGATCGCCGAGATGTGCGTAGAGGACCCTCGATCCCTGTGGAAAGAAGCCCCTCTGGACGAGGTCGATCATCCCTTGCATCGATTTGCCCTCGTAAACGGGGTCCGTAATCATGCCCTCGAGCCGCGCGCACAAACGGATTGCCTCTTTGGTTTCCTCCGATGGAACGCCATAACCCGGGTACGCGTAGTCCATGAACAACACCACGTCTGCCTCGACAATTTCCGCTCCGAGGTGGACGAGCTTCGCTGTATTTTGGGCGATGCCGAGCACCTGCGCCTTGGTCTTGGCGGGCATGGCGGAGGCATCGATACCGATCACGTTGCGCTGTCGACCATCCTTGGCGAACCCGACGAGCATGCCGCCGTGGGTTGAACCAGTCACCGTACAGACGACGATATAGTCGAAGGCAAACCCAAGCTGCTCTTCCTGGGCACGCACCTCCTCAGCGAACCCCACATAGCCCAGGCCGCCGTATTTGTGGACAGAGGCGCCGGCAGGTATCGCATATGGCCTGCCGCCCCTTGCCTTGACTTCATAAAGTGCCTTTTCCCAGCTGCGGCGGATGCCGATGTCAAAGCCCTCGTCAACCAGGCGCACCTCTGCCCCCATGATGCGGCTCAAGAGGATATTGCCGACCCGGTCGTAGACAGCATCATCATGTGGGACCCAG
>NZ_RZOL01000575.1:0-2962 GCF_004022985.1 Mesorhizobium sp. M7A.F.Ca.ET.027.02.1.1
GTGTGGTTCCGGTCAGATGTTGGCCAGCAGGGCGGCGGCGGTCCGTTCATCGGTGATGAGGCCGTTGATCAGCCGCCGGTTCGCGGCCGCCAGGATGCCTGGCAGCTTTCGTTCGCCCATGGCCAGTGCGATGACCAGCGATTTCTCGCGTGACGGAAGCGACGCCGACGACACCCGGTCGTTGGTGATGCCCTCGATCATGCGGCCCTCCCTGTCGAATACCCAGCCGACGATCTCGGCGATGCCGCCGGCCTTCTGCAGCGCCTTCAATTCGCTCTCCGAAATGAAGCCGTCTTCGTAGAGCGGCGCCTTTGGGCCGAGATCGCCGATGCCGATGAAGGTGACGTCGGCCTCGGCGGCAAGCGCAAGCGTCGGCTGGATCATCGGCTGGTTGAGCAGCATCTCGCGCTCCTCCGGCGACGAGGCGATGACCGGCAGCGGCATCGGGAACGAGCGCGCCTTGACCCTGTCGGCCATGGTGAAGATGACGTTGTAGAAGGCTGCCGAGCCGTCCGGCGAGATGTTGCCGGTCAACGACACCACCTTGTGCTGCGGGCATTCCATCGGCGGCAACTGCTCGATCGCCGCCTTCAGCGTGCGCCCGGTGCCGATCGCCATGACGATCGGGGTCGGTGACCGCAACCGCCGCTCGATCTCGGCGGCAGCCGCCTCGGCGATGCCGATCGTGGTCGAGGACGAATTGGGGTCGCTCGGCACCACCTCGACCAGATCGAGCGCAAAGCGCGATCTCAGCCGTGCCGCCAGATCGAGGCAGTTGGCGATCGGATGGTCGACGCGAACCTTGATCAAGCCCTCCGACACCGCCAGCGATACCAGCCGCTGCGCCGTTTGCCGCGAAATGCCGAGCGTCGAAGCGATCTGGTCCTGTGTGTTGCCGGCAACATAATAAAGCCAGCCGGCGCGCGCCGCATCGTCCAGCCTGTTGCTGCCACCATCCTGCCGGCTATTCAAAGTCCTGCCTCCCGAGACCGCCGGTCATGAGAGCGGCCCATGCCCACTTTCGCAGGGAACGGCCTGCTGCGCAATTGTCAATCTTGGGAGCAATTGCTTGCTGTCCATCGGCGTAGGCACGGCCAGTTTTTCTGCCTGTGTCGCCAAAGAGACTTGGCCGCGGTCCCGGCAGGCGGCAGGTTCTTGCGCTCCGAAGGTTTATCTCCCGGCTCAAACCCTTTAAGGGATGGCAAAAAGGAGCCTCGCATGATGCCGAAAGCGGTTTTCTGGGACATGGACGGCACGCTGGTCGACAGCGAACCGCTGCACGAAGCAGCCCTGATGGCGGCGATGCGCAATGTCGGCCTTGTCCCGCCGGACGATCTGCATGAGCGCGTGCTCGGCGTTGCCGCTTGGCCGGTCTACGAGATGATGCGCGACGAGTTCGGCCTGGACCTGCCTTTCGACGACTGGATCGCGCGCAAATACGAGCATTATCTGCCGTTGGTCGAGGGGCTGAAGCCGCGCCCCGGCGCGATCGAGATCTTCAACGAGCTGCGTGCAAGAGGCATCCAGCAGGCCGTGGTCTCGAATTCGGACCGGATGATCGTCGACGCCAATCTGAGCATGGTCGGCCTGATCTACCCCGGCATGAAGACGATCAGCCGCAATGATGTGCGCGAAGGTAAGCCGCATGCCGAGCCGTTCCTGCGCGCCGCCTATCTGGCCGATGTCGACCCTGCGCACGCCGTGGCGATCGACGACAGCTGGCCGGGCGCCATGGCGGGACTGGCGGCGGGCATGAAAACGATCTTCTGGCCGGAAAAGCCGATGGAAGGCCCGCCCGGCGCCGTCGTCATCAACAGCGCCGAGGAATTGCGGACTGAACTGGGGCTTTAAGCTTGGGGAAAGTGGGTGGCTCTTCCTGCGACGTCGATGATTGGCGAAACCGGCGAATAAGAGCGTCCTTCTCCCCGTCACTATACGGGGAGAAATGCCCGGCAGGGCAATGAGGGGCGGCGCCGCGATTGACAATGAAGGCGCTTTCCATGGCGTATTGAGATCACGGTCAGGCCGAGTTTTGGTTCGTCCCACACTTTCGGGGCTTGCGCCGCCCCTCATCCGCCTGCCGGCACCTTCTCCCCGTATAGTGACGGGGAGAAGGCTCCTCAATTCCGGTAGGCCGGTTCCTGCTCGTCGAGGATCGCCTTCAACTCGCTGAGATGGCGTTCGGCCTGGCCGGGATAGTCGTCCATCTCGCTCGCGGCCTTTTCGGCGATCGCATCGGAAAGCGTGCGCAGCGGGCGGCCGGTCCACAGCGCCTTGATGTAGGTCTCGGCGGCGCGTTCGAAATAGAACATGCGGTTGAAGGCATCGGCGACCGTGTCGCCGATGACCAGCACGCCGTGATTGCCCATCACCATCACCTTGACCTTGGGATCGACGAGAAGCTGCGAGCAGCGCTCGCCCTCCTCCTCGAAGGCCAGCCCGCCATAATGCGCGTCCACGACATGGCGATTGAAGAACATCGCCGAATTCTGGTCGATCGGCGGCAGTGTCGAGTCAGCGAGCGATGCCAGCACCGTGGCGTGGATCGAGTGCACATGCATGACGCAGCGCGCGTGGCGCACATTGCGATGGATGGCACCATGCAGTCCCCACGCCGTCGGGTCGGGCGCATTGGGGCCGGAGAGCGTTTCTGGATCGTTGGCATCGATCATCAGAAGGTCGCTCGCCTTGATGCGCGAGAAATGCACCTGGTTGGGGTTCATCAGGAACTGTGTGCCGTCGTCATTGACGGCCAGCGAGAAATGATTGGCGACCGCCTCGTGCATATTGAGCCGTGCCGTCCAGCGGAAGGCGCAGGCGAGATCGACGCGCTCCTCATAGAAGGGCAGGTTGGTCAGCGTTTCCTTTTGCAGGCGGGCGATGCTCATCCTAAAATCCTCCGGTTTCGGCAAGAATGCCGTGGCCAGTCGATCCCCGCAACCGGTTTTGGTTGGTGCAGGGA
>NZ_RZOL01000576.1:0-2960 GCF_004022985.1 Mesorhizobium sp. M7A.F.Ca.ET.027.02.1.1
GAGAACGAGTCCGGCCAGCGCGACAAGCGCCCGCCGCGGTAGCAAGAACACCAGGAGCGGAGCCAGTAGATAAAATTGCATCTCGGCGGCGATCGACCAGAATGGCACAAACGCAAAGACGTTCCCGCATCCTGTGGCGCCCCCGAAACAGGGCGCCCAATGCGCATTCGAGATGAAGGCGAATGCCGCCATCGCGTCTGCAGGCTCAACGCCGCTTCCCGGGATGATCAATCCGATCGAGAGGATGGCGCCGACGCACCAGGCCAGCGGCACGATCCGCATAGCACGCCTGACATAGAAGGCGGAGGCCGCCTTGAGCGCTCCGCGCTCGAGGCGCAGGCTTCGCAATGAGCGTTCCACCACCAGGCCGGAAATCACAAAGAACAGGTCGACCCCGACGCCCCACGCCGGCGCAAACAGCAGAGCGGCGACCGTCCCGCCTTCTCCGAAGACCGGCCCGACATGCGACAGCACCACCAGCCCGATCGCCAGACCTCGCAATTCATCCAGCCCCGATAGGCGAGCTTCTTGTCCCATCCAAATATCCCGCTCGACAATCATTATAACATTGATTTAATCATAGGGTATAAAAGCGAGGCAAGGAATGCACGAACGCCTGACATTTGTCGCAGTCGCGGCTGCCCTTACATTGGCGCCGCACGCGTCGGCTCAGTCGCTCACGCATGATCCGAACGCCTGGCGCGCCGTCGCCTATGCCGATCTCGAGCTCCCGAACTCGGAAGCTGCGCCCTACGCCTCGCTATGGGCCGACCGGCTAAAGGAGAACAACGACGCCTACGTGGCCAAAGGTGATACGCGCTTTGCGGCCGCCAACGCGCCGGCTTCCGAGAGTCACATCGTGGTGCGCAGCCCGACGAAAACAGTCGTGCTCTCGGTCCTGCATACGCTTACCGGCTGCTCGCCGATCCGCACGGATCCCGTCGGCAAGGCCACGCTGAAACGATGTCCCATGCGCTTGGCGATCTACAAGAACAGCCGATCCACGGTTGCTGACGCTGGCTCCGGCTGTTTCATTGAATATGGCGCGCAACCGAACAACGTCCGCCCCGACCTCACTCGGAATGGTGCGATGGGTGCATATGATGTTCAGGCCAAAACAATTCGCGCTGGCATCGTGTTCCAAGGTGAAATCGCCCCGGAATGCCAATTCCGGGTCCCTGTCCCGCAACCCTAGGGGAAGCCGCGATGCCCGGTGTGTTTCCGGCAACCTCGATATTCGGAAGGAGCGCAACCATGATCGAAATGGAAAACCTGACCTTATTCAGTACACCAGCCTGCCACCGGCCATCGCCAGCGCCAGCGGATCGAGGCATCCCTCACGACGCGCGATGCGCGGCCTTCACCGCGGCTGCTGCCGGCGGCCACGGCGGGATGATGTTCAGGAGATCTGCCATGGCCAGCCCGACAATCTTCGCGACTCTAGCCGTCTTGATCTCGCCGGCAATCGCGCAAGCGCTTGATCCGCTCAAGGCTCCGCAGGGATCATATGTAGCGTCCACGCACACATGTGCCGATCTCGACCAAGGCGTCGGCGCTCTCGAACTTGCCGAGTTCGACGGCGACGCAATCACCGTCGGCGCAAGCACGTGCAAGATAGCAGGCACCCGTCATGCAGACGATGCGTTCCAAGCCTCATGTACAGAGCGTGGCAGCAGCTCCCCGGTCATCACGCCGATGAAGATTACGCGCCCATCCAGCGACGCCCTTTCCATCAATGGCAACACTTATAATTTCTGCCCCGGGAAGTAAGATGCTGCGTCCCCTGCCGATACTCCTCTCCGCGCTCCTGGTCGTCGGACAAGCGCGTTTTGCGCAAGCGAATTCCTTTGACCACGATGCAAATTCTTGCGACCTCAATGACAAGACGACCTTGCTTTCCCTTTGTAAGAACGGAGCGGGTCTGCCGAGCTATCCGTCCACGCAAGAGATGATGGAGCGCAACCCGAACATCGCCAATATGATTGTAGACGCTGCCACCAAGTATGGCGTTGATCCCAAGCTCGCTCTTGCCGTGTCCGCTCACGAAGGCGCGATGTCAGCATGTGCCGGCTCCTTCAGTGGAGTTCTTGGGCCGATGCAGCTTACGGGGGCGACCGGTCGCGCCTACGGAATGGATCGGGGCATTTTGTCCGAAAACATTGAAGGCGGCGTAATGACGCTTCGCGATGCTGTCAAATCATGCGGCGGCACGTCAGGTATTCGCTGCCTCGCCGACCGTTACAACGGCAGCACTGAAAGCCAGCGCCGTAACTGGACCAACGACGTAACCCGCCGCTATGCCGGCCTCAATTCGGCCGGCCAATCCATTCCTCAGGGATGCGGCGCGCAAGCGGTCTGCCAAATGGGGCCAGGCGACTTTCCGACGCCTAACGGTGGTGACACAAAACTCGCTTCATCCGCTCCCGGTCCCGCCGGCAGCGACATAAACGTTGCCTCTGGTCAGGTGTGAGACCCGATCTCCCTTATTTGAGGCCACGCCGTCGGGGCGCCGCCTTTAATGGGAGAGATTTCGCGACGAGAGCTTGCCAAATCCCCGTTTCAGATGGCTCGCCAGCTCCTGGCGCACATCATCTGGCAATTGCTCCATCGCAACGCAGTTCAGTTCGGCCGCAACCAACGACCAGTACAACAGATCCGCGTGTCGTCCTTCGAACAGAGCCGCCACGATGAACTGTCCGATCACCAACGTGATCGTCTCGGGCTTGCCTTTCTTCCGCAGAAATTCCGAAACCTCTTCCACCCATGGTTTCGGGTGGCAATCGACGAACGCCGCCGCCTCCCTATAGAGCGCGTCGTCTCCTGCGACTTGCCAGAAATTCGCTTGCATCGTGAACCCTTCAGCAAAATGATGCCATTGAATCGACGCTGGCGAATTTCCTGATGCGAGTCAAAGAAATATAAAATAGATTTTCTGCCTATCGTAGCAAATGAATCTACAC
>NZ_RZOL01000577.1:0-2929 GCF_004022985.1 Mesorhizobium sp. M7A.F.Ca.ET.027.02.1.1
CCCACATCGGTGGCGGCAATGTGAACACCGCGCGGCTGCTCTTGCCCGAACAGCATGCCGCCCATCAGCTGAGGCCAGCAACGACGCCGCTCTCCAATGCCGGCTGGTCGACGTTCCAGACGGGCTGCCTCTACGCAAAGATGGGCTTTACGACGGTGGTCGAGCCGGCGATGTCGCCGGGAGCGGCGCTTCACACGCATCTCGAACTGGCTGACATCCCGATCATCGACAAAGCAACCCTTGCCATTCTCGGCAATGACGATTTCCTTCTGTCGATGATCCGCGATGACGCCCCCTCCACGATGATCGAGGACTATGTCGCCTGGACGGTCGCTTCGACGCGAGCGCTTGGGGTCAAGGTGATCAACGCCGGTGCGGCGGCCGCCTTCAAGGAGAACGTCCGCACCTTCTCGCTGGACGATGTCGTGCCTTCCTATGGCGTCAGTTCGCGCAAGATCGTCAAGACGCTGCAGGCCGCCGTCGACAGTCTTGGCCTGCCGCATCCCCTGCATGTCCATTGCAACAATCTGGGCAGCCCCGGATCGGCGAATACGGCGGCTGCGACGATCGCAGCGGCGGATGGGCTGCCGCTGCATCTCGCCCACCTCCAGTTCTATGGCTATGGCACGGAAGGAAAACGTGGGTTTTCCTCTGCCGCCGCACGGCTTGCCGAACTGGTCAACGCGACGCCGGAAGTCACCATCGATATCGGCCAGGTCATGTTCGGCCAGACGGTCACGGTCTCCTCCGACGTCATGCGGCAGTTTTCGGCGCGTGGCAGCGCGCACCCGAAAAAGACCGTCATTCATGATGGTGACGGCAATGGCGGCGGCATCGTGCCCTACAGCTATGGCAAGGACTTCTACGGCACGATGCAGTGGGCGATCGGGCTCGAGCTTTTTCTCCTGATCGACGATCCCTGGCGTGTGTTCTTCACCACCGATCATCCCAACGGTGCACCTTTTACGGCTTATCCGGCGCTGTTCGAACTGCTGATGAGCCGGGAAGCGCGCGCCGAAATGACCGCTGGACTTTCACGATCCGCCCTGGCGCTCTCTACCCTGGCCGCAATCGACCGCGAATACACGTTCGAGGAAATCGCCATCATGACGCGCGCGGCGCCGGCCAAGCTGCTTGGCTTGACGGATCGAGGCCATCTCGGCGCCGGTGCAACAGCCGACATCGCTGTCTATCGCAGGGACCGCAGTATCGCGAAAATGCTCGGACAAGCGGCGTATGTTTTCAAGGATGGCGATCTCGTCGTGCAAGACGGGGAAATCATCCATTACCGCTGGGGCAAGGCATTGAGGCTCAAGCCGCCTGTCGACAAGGCAATGGTGCGACGGCTCGAGGACTATCACCAGCAGCGCTACGGCCTGTCGCTGGACTGGTTCAATTTTCCGGATTCCGCGATTGCGCGCGAACAGCCATTCGGCGAGGTGCCATGCCGAACATGAGCGTTAATGGGGTAACGATCGACGATACCTTCGCCGAAGCCTTCGGCATGCGCGCGACCGCCATCGTCATCACCGCGCCGAGCCGGAAATGGGCTCGCCAGGCGGCGATCACGATGACCGGTTTCGCCACCTCGGTGATCGGTTGCGGCTGCGAAGCGGCAATCGATCTCGACCTGCCGCCATCGGCCACACCGGATGGCCGGCCCGGCTGTCGCGTCATGATTTTCGCGATGGGGACGGACGAATTGCAGAAGCAACTGCTCAATCGTGTCGGCCAGTGCGTTTTGACCTCGCCGGGTTCCGCCTGCTTTGCCGGGCTGCAAGGCAGCGCCGAGCTCAAGCTCGGTTCGGCGCTGCGTTATTTCGGCGACGGCTGGCAAATCTCCAAGAAGATCGGCGACAGGCATTTCTGGCGTATTCCCGTCATGGATGGCGAGTTCCTGTGCGAAGCAACAACCGGACTGACGAAGGAAGCTGTCGGTGGCGGCAATTTCTTTGTCATGGCGCAAAACAGCGCCAACGCTTTGGCCGCTGCCGAGGCCGCGGTCGCTGCGATCGGCATGGTGCCTGGCGCCATCGTGCCGTTTCCGGGCGGCATTGCCCGTTCGGGTTCCAAGATAGGTGGCAAATACAAGGGCATGATCGCTTCGGCCAACGAAGCCTACGCGCCAACGCTGCGCGGCGTCGTCGCGAGTGAGCTCGCTCCCGACATCAACGCCGTCCTGGAAATCGTCATCGATGGTGAAACCAATGATGCAGTTGCCGCCGCGATGAAGGCAGGCATCAAGGCTGTCATAGAGCTCGGCCCGAAAAGAGGCGCGGTTCGGATCAGCGCCGGCAATTACGGCGGCAAGCTCGGGAAATTCATCTACTCGCTGAAGGATATGCTGCCATGAAGGCGCTGACCTTCACCCTGGTTGCCGAGCCGCCGGAGCGCCTTGACCTGTCGCTGCTGACGCCGGAGCGGCTGGCCGGGATCGAAAGGCGCGACGTCGAAAGAATCCAGATCGGCATGTCGAAGCACGGATCGAAGGTGGGCGACATTTTTCGCGTCGCCGGCAGCGATCCGACAAGCATCGTGTTCGAAGGCGGAAGCACGCGCCTTGACCTTGTGGCGCAAGGCATGCGGGGCGGGTCGGTCCGCCTCGTTGGCAATGCCGGCGCCCAGGCCGGGCGCGCCATGCGCAGTGGCAAGCTCATGATCGAAGGCAATGCGGGTCCATACGCCGGCTCCGGCATGCGTGGCGGCAGGCTTGAGATAACAGGCAATGCCGGCGACCACCTCGGTGCGCCGCTCGTCGGGGAACTGGCCGGCATGAACGGCGGTGTGTTGATCGTCAGGGGCAAGGCGGGCGCCTTCGCTGCGGACCGCATGCGGCGCGGCCTGATAGCGGTGCTGAAAGGCTCCGGCGACCACGCCGGCAGCCGCATGATCGCCGGCACCCTGGTGGTGGCCGGTGGCACCGGCGAGA
>NZ_RZOL01000578.1:0-2900 GCF_004022985.1 Mesorhizobium sp. M7A.F.Ca.ET.027.02.1.1
GCCCGGTGAGCCACCGAGAACCGCCTCATTGGCGCGCCGGCATCGAACTGTAGAGCCCCGTCAATCCCCATCCGCTGGCCCGGCCTTGCCGCACTGCGCCAGCACCTTGCCGATGGCCGCGCTGGAGCCCTTCAGCGGAAAGCTGATCTCGCCATATTTGGCTGAACTGACCGACACATCGCCTGTGCCGCGCAGCAGGTCGAGCAGCGGATCGGCTTTCGCCAGATTGACCACGAAGTAGTTGTACATGGCCTCCAGCTGCAGCGTCTTCGTTACCGTCTTGCCGTCGGCCTTGAACGCGAACGAACCGCTGATACCAGGTTCCAGCTGCTGGCCGGCGGCACCGAGATCGTAGCTCAGCACCGGCGTGTCGAAACAGGTGAGCATCAGATGCGCATCGCCTTTCGGCCCGCCGCAGACCGAAGCCGTCAGCACGCTGCCGCCCTCGTCTTCCTCCATCTTGGCGCTCCAGCCATCGCACGACGCGGCAAACCCCGGCTGCGCGGCCTGCACGACCGCCAAGGCACCAGCGACGATGAGATGTGCAACTCTCATGACTCCCCCAATTGACTGCCTCCAGGGCATTTGCAGCGCCCGTCGGCAGCATATAGGAAAAAGCGATCCGATGGCATTGCCCGTTGCGGCAGCCGGTCCTGTTTCGTGGAGAGTTGGATTGAGAGCCTGCGTTCGCCTGTGTCTGTCCTTTGCCGCCCTGCTTGCCTCGCCGCTCACCGCTCGTGCCGAGTGGAAGCCGGTCGAGAAAATCGAGCCCTACGCGATCTCGGGCCGGTCCGGCGCCGAACTCTACCGCTCGATCGGCGAGAAAGGGCCAAAGCTCGGCATTGCCCGCGCCATCGCCTACACCAATTTCAAGCTGACCTGGGGGTTAAGGGACTACAAGCCCAGTGGCAAGGACTGCGTGCTGACGGCCGGGCGGCCGAAGCTGATCGTCACCTACACCTTGCCAAAACCCTCCGGCTCCCTGCCGCCCGCCGTCCAGAAGAACTGGGAAACTTTCATCGCCGGCGTCGCCGCCCATGAGAAGGTGCATGGCGCCAGCATGGTCCAGATGGTCCACGACATCCAAGCCGCGACGAACGGCCTGACCGTCGCCGACGATCCCAAATGCAGCAAGACAAGGGCCGAGGTGATCAAGCGGCTCGACGCAATCTCGAAGGCGCGGGTGCTGGCAAGCCGCGATTTCGACCGCGTCGAATTCGGCAATGGCGGCAATTTGCAGAAACTGGTTTTTTCGCTCGTGACCGGCCCCTGACTGGCGCAGCCTCCAATCCGAAGTTGGCGGCAGTGCTATCTTCGACCGCTGGCGCCGGCCGCTTCGCCCAGCTCACCGCGTTTCCGCACTCGCCCTCAGCTCCGCCCGCTTCTCGTCCGAGACGACGGCCAGATCCAGCACCTTCTGCAATTCGGCGGCATGGCGGAAGGACGGTTCGGCCTGCACGCCGGATCGCACCGCGTCAGTGAAACGCTGGTAGTTGGTCGGCACCGTGCCGGCGTCGAGCTCTTCCCATATGGCGTTCTCGACGTTTTCGCCGATGCAGGCCTTGAGCGTCGAGCCATCGAGATTGTGCACCACTTCGATGCCGCCTTTCTCGCCATAGATGCGCAGGCGCAGCTCGTTGAGATGGCCAGTCGCCCAGCGGCTGGCATGCACCACGCCGAAGGCGCCGTTGGAAAAGTCCAGCGTCATAGCGAAGCTGTCATTGGCGTCGAGTCCGTAGTCGCCGATGCGGTTGCCGGGCGCCTTGTCGAAGGCGCGCAGCCGGCAGAAGACATGGTCGATGTCGACGGCTGCGCCATAGCTGGCAAAATCGAGGATGTGGATGCCGACATCGCCAAGCACGCCGTTGGAGCCGTGGCTGCGTGACAGGCGCCACAGCCATTTCGGATCGGTGCGCCAGTCGCCCCAGAATTTCGACACCAGCCAGCTTTGCAGGTAGGACGCCTCGACATGCCTGACGGTGCCGATCTCGCCCGCCTGCACCATCTGGCGGGCCCTCTGCAGCGCCGCCACATTGCGATAGGTGAGGTTCACCATGTTGACGATGCCGGCGGCCTCGGCGGCGTCGGCCATCTCGGTCGCCTTGCCATAGTTTTCGGCCAGCGGCTTCTCGCACAGCACCGGCTTGCCGGCGGCGACCAGCGCCATGGTGGTCGGGTGGTGGATGCGGTCCGGCGTGACATTGGCCACCGCGTCGAACTCACCCCATGTCAGCGCCTCATCCAGCGCGGTAAAGCGGTTGGGAATGTCAAAACTGTCGGCGAACTCGCCGACCCGTGCCGGATCGACATCGACCGCGCCGACGATGTCGACGCCGTCGATGGCGGTGAAGCGCCGCGCATGTTCCTGCGCCATCCAGCCGGTGCCGAGTATCAAAAGCCGCATTCTTTGCTCCTTGGGGTGAGATGCCGGGATCCCCCCGGCCGACGCCCTCAAATAGCGCGTATGATGCCGCCGTCGACCCGGATGTTCTGGCCGGTGATGTAGCCGGCGCCTTCGGACGCCAGGAAGGCGATGGTCGCGGCGATTTCTTCCGAGGTGCCGTAGCGCTGCATCGGCACACTGTCGCGGCGTTCTTCTGTGGCCGGCAGGCTGTCGATCCAGCCGGGCAGCACGTTGTTCATGCGCACATTGTCGGCGGCGTAGGTGTTGGCGAAGATCTTGGTGTAGGCGGCAAGCCCGGCACGGAACACCGCGGACGTCGGGAACATCGGGCTCGGCTCGACCACCCAGGCCGTCGAGATGTTGATGATGGCCCCACCCTTCTGCTTGACCATCTGCGGCGCCACGATGCGCACCGGACGGATGACGTTCAGCAGATAGACATCCATGCCGGTGTGCCATTGCTCGTCGGTGATTTCGAGGATCGGCGCACGCGGCC
>NZ_RZOL01000579.1:0-2837 GCF_004022985.1 Mesorhizobium sp. M7A.F.Ca.ET.027.02.1.1
CGCCCGAGCTGGTCGACCCCCACTCCGTCTCGGCTTCGCCGAGCCATCTCTCCCCCGATCGACGGGGTGGAGGAAGGGCGCGAACCTGTTGCCGCCAACGCTCTTCCAACGGGGCTCCCTTCCTTTCCCTCCGGAGGGGGGAAAGGTGGCGCTGCGAAGCAGCGACGGATTGGGGGAAGCCGGTCTACAAACGCGATGCCGCCAACGCTGAGACGACCGGGCAGGTCTCCCCTTAAGTCAGATAAGACACGGTCTGCTACCAGCCAGCGCCTATTTCACCGACATGCTGGGCCCACCCTCAACAGCCAGCACCAGCCGGCGGTTGGTTATCCTTGCCAGTTGCGCCAGGCGCCCGGCCGGCCGCTCGCCATAGAGATCGGCCAGCGACGCCGGCAAGACCAGCGCCAGCACGCCGTTGGCGCGCTGTTCCCATTTCAGCCTGGGCATGATGCCGGGCATCGACGCCGTCAGCAGGTAGACGACGCGCATCATCGCGGCGAGTACGCGCGCCCGCTCCAGATAACGCGGCGGCGCCAGCGCCTTGATCTCGGGGGCGATGGCTTCGTTGAAAATGCCGTCGTGACGATAGGCGTTGGCCATGGCCAGGAAAGCGCGGCCGGGATGGTCGACGCCGAAGAAGGAGGCGTGCGCAATGATGTTGAGCGATTGCTTGCCGCGATATTCGGGGTGCGCGCGCCAGCCGATATCGGCCAGCAATGCGGCCGCGTGGCGGTAGCGCGCCTCGTCCTCGGTCTCGTCGATGCCGAAGGCGGCAAAGGTTTTGGCGGTCCAGTCGACAAGTTCATGCGCATGGGTGACGGAGCGCGAGCGCAGGCGTGCAAGCTCCTCCGAGGCCGAAATCAGCGGATCGGCCTTCTGCTCCGCCTCGTCGAGCAGCGAATAGAGAAAGCCTTCGCGCACGCCGAGCGCCGAGACGATGATCTTCGACGGCTGCATCGCCGCCATGATCTCCTGCAGCACGACGGCGCCATAGGGCAGCAGCGAACGGCGGTTCTTGGAAACGCCTTCGATGCCCTTGACCTTCTCGATCTCGGCTTTGGCCACCTGCTTGAGGAAATTCGCCGCGCTTTCGGCCGAGATCTCGTAATGGTGCATGACACCAAGCGGATAGTTGGTCATTTCCATGTGCAGCCGGGCGAGATTTCGCCAGGTGCCGCCGACGGCGTAGAAGGGCCTGCCCTGCCCGCCTTTCAACAGCTTGGCCTTCGCCAGTTCGTCACGCGCGATCTTCGCCGCCTGAGTCAGCGAGTTCTTCGCCATGTCCTGCAGGCGCAAGCCGCCCAGCGGCAGCGTGATGCCGTCGCCGATCGCTTCGCCGGCGACGTCGACCAGTTCGAGACTGCCGCCGCCCAGATCGCCGGCGATGCCATCGGCCGGATGGAAGCCGGAAATGACGCCGAGCGCCGAATAATACGCTTCCTGACGGCCGCTGATGACACGGATCTCAGTCTTCAGCACCTCCTCGGCGCGGTGAATGAAATCAGGGCCATTGACCGCCTCGCGGGCCGCGGCGGTGGCCAGCACATACATCTGCTCGGCGCCGGCCTGGTCGGAAAGCGCGCGAAAGCGACGGAACTCTTCCATCGAGCGCGTCACCGCCTCGGGGTCGAGCTTGCCGGTCGAAACGATGCCCCGGCCGAGACCGGCCAGCATCTTTTCGTTGAACAGCATGGTCGGCGAGCGCGCCAGCCCCTCATAGACGACGAGGCGGATCGAGTTCGATCCGATGTCGATGATGGACAGCGGTCGGCGGTCCTGCAGCCGGCCTTGGGAATCAGACAGCATCAGCCGGACGCTGCGGCGTTCTTCTTGCGGCGCTTGAACTGCGCAATGCGCTTGGGCGCATGCGACTTCAGCGCGTCACCCCGTCCCGACAGGCTCGGATTGGTCATGAAATATTCCTGCGCGTTGAACGGTTCCTCGCCCTCCTCCAGCACGACGCGCCGGGAGGTTCCATCAGCCAATACGTCGAAACTTTGCTGATTGTCCATGATGTTGCCCAGCATGATCTGGCCAAGGATCTGTTCGTGCACAGTTGGATTCGTGATCGGCACCATGGTTTCGACGCGGCGGTCGAGATTGCGCGGCATCAGATCGGCCGAGGAGATGTAGACGATTGCTTCGTCCGACGGCAGGCCGTGACCGTTGCCGAAACAATAGATGCGGCTGTGCTCGAGAAAACGGCCGACGATTGATTTTACGCGGATGTTTTCCGACAGGCCCGGAACCTGCGGCCGCAGGCAGCAGATGCCGCGCACGACAAGGTCGATCTCGACGCCGGCGCGGCTGGCATCGTAGAGCGCGTCGATGATGATCGGATCGACGAGTGCGTTCATCTTCATCCAGATGCGCGCCGGTTTCCCCTGCACCGCGTAGGCAATCTCGTCGGCAATGTGCTTGAGGATGCGGCTTCTCAGCGTGAACGGCGAGATCGCCAGCCGCATTTCGTCCGTCGGCTCGGCATAGCCGGTAATGAAATTGAAGAGCTGGGCGACATCGCGGGCAATCGTCGGATCGGTGGTGAAGAAGGACAGGTCGGTGTAGATGCGCGCCGTTACCGGATGGTAGTTGCCGGTGCCGAGGTGCACGTAGTTGCGCAGCTTGCCGTCCTCGCGCCGAACCACCAGCGACATTTTCGAATGGGTTTTCAGCTCGAGAAAGCCGAACACGACCTGCACGCCGGCACGCTCCAGATCGCGCGCCCAGCGAATGTTGGCTTCTTCGTCGAAACGCGCCTTGAGCTCGACCAGCGCGGTGACCGACTTGCCGGCCTCGGCCGCGTCGACCAGCGCACGCACGATCGGGCTGTCATTGGA
>NZ_RZOL01000057.1:0-23016 GCF_004022985.1 Mesorhizobium sp. M7A.F.Ca.ET.027.02.1.1
CCGGGCGACGGCGTCAGTGTCATCCCGCCGCAATCGATGATCCGCTGGCCGGCCTATGGCGAGCTTGCCACTTATCCCGCGGAACTTATCGTCAAGCACCCGCCGTCGCTCGACTGGCAAACGGCAGCGGCGGTCTGGATGCAATACCTCACCGCCTATGGCGCGCTGATCGATATCGCCGGGCTGCACAGCGGAGACCACGTGGTGATCACCGCGGCGTCGAGCAGTGTCGGGCTTGCCGCGATCCAGATCGCCAACAGTGTGGGCGCGACGACGATTGCGGTGACGCGAACATCGGCGAAGATGCGGGCGCTGCTCGACGCCGGTGCGGCCGAAGTCGTGGCCTCGACGGAGGAAGATCTGGCGGCGCGGTTGAACCAGATCGCCGGGCCGCGAGGCGTGCGCGTCGTGTTCGATGCGGTCGGCGGCCCGATCTTCGAGCCGCTGACGGCGGCCATGTCGCATAGCGGCATCCTCATCGAATATGGCGGACTGAGCCAGGCGCCGACACCGTTTCCGCTATTCGCCGTGCTGGCCAAGACGCTGACGCTGCGCGGCTATCTCGTCCACGAGATCACCGGCAACCCGGCGAAACTGGAGGCCGCCAAGGCTTTCATCCTCGCAGGACTCGAGACCGGGACTCTAAAGCCGATCATCGATAGGACCTTCGCGTTCGACCAAATCGTCGAGGCGCATCGCCACCTGGAGTCGAACGAGCAGTTCGGCAAGATCGTGGTGACGATCTGAAATCGTGGTGACGATTTGAAATCGTGGTCACGGTCTGAGCGAGATGGCGAACAAATCACTCTTGCGGGCAATATCGCCCCTTGAAGGCGCGGCGCTGCATTCCTAATTGTCCCCTGCGGGCCGGGCCCCTCTGACTGTCGCTTTTGGCGACTGTGATGTCGGACCGCTGTAACGGGCCCGTTTTCATCCTTTTCGGTCGAGCGGGTTCCTTCTTTTTTGGTTTGGAGCGCCGTATGACATCTACTTCTCTCCTTGGCATGACTTGCCCCTCCTGCCGCGTTGCGCTCGTGATGAGCGAACGCCAGGGTATCGAAATCGACTATTGTCCGCAGTGCCGCGGCGTCTGGCTTGATCGGGGAGAACTCGACAAGATCATCGAGCGTTCCGGCAGGGAAGCGGCGCCGGCGCCGCAGCCACAGCCGGCAGCATTCTCCCAGCCGCAACACGGCCAGGGCCGCGACGACGATTATTCCCGCTCCCACGGCCACCGCTATCCAAAGCGGAAGAAATCATTTTTCGAAGAGTTGTTCGATTGACCGTATAACGCCGGCACCCGGCGACGGCTGAAAATTTCCGAAACCGCAGAGACAAAGGTTCATCTCCGATGACTTCCCGTACAAGCCGATTTGCAGCCCTCTTTGCAGGACTGTTCCTGGCGTTTTCGATGGTCGCGATAGACCATGCCGAGGCGCGCCGCGGCGGCAGTTTCGGCAGTCGTGGCATGCGCACGTTCCAATCGGCACCGCCGACCAGGACCGCACCGGCCCCGACCGCTCCAGTCGAGCGTTCGATGACGCCCAACACCGGTGTGAACAACGCGGCCCGGCAGCCGCAGGCAGGCCCGCAGAGGCCCGGCTTCATGAGCGGTTTCGGTGGAACGATGATGCGGGGCCTGCTGCTCGGCGGCCTGATCGGCCTGCTCGTCGGCCAAGGCTTCGGCGGCCTGGCCGGCATGTTCGGTTTCCTGCTTCAGGCCCTGCTCATCGGTGGCGCGATCATGCTGGCTATCCGCTTCTTCCGCTCGCAATCGGCGCGTGGTCCTGCGCCAGCGCTCGCCGGTGCCGGCAATGCCCAGGCTTCGAGATTTGAGAACCGCGCAACGGCAGGGCAGCAGACTGCAGGCTCCTTCACAATTCCCGGCTTTGGCGGTGGTTCGGGCGGAAGCTCTCCGGCCATCGGTTCTGATGAGATCACGCTGGCTCAGACCGACCTCGACGCATTCCAGCAGCTGTTGACCGATGTCCAGGAAGCATTCGGGCGCGAAGACCATGCCGCTCTGCGCCGGGCTGTTACCCCCGAAATGGTATCCTATCTGTCGGAAGAGCTGGCCGACAATGCCCAGAAAGGTCTCAGGAACGAGGTAACGGACATCACGTTGCTGCAGGCCGACGTCGCTGAAAGCTGGCGTGAGGATGACCGCGACTACGCCACGGCCGCATTGCGCTACGAGTCTCGTGACGTGACGCGCGAACGGGCCAGCGGCAAGGTCGTCGCGGGCGACGATGATCATCCGACAGAGACGACCGAGCTGTGGACATTCGTGCGTGAGAATGGCTCGAACTGGAAGCTCTCGGCAATACAACAGGCTTGAGCCCCGGGCGATTTTGTCCAAGGCTTCGCGGTTGTCGGTGTTCAGCGCACGATCTTGACGCACATCGGCGTGCCGATCTCGATGGCGCGCCCGGTGTCGCTGAGTATGCCGGTCTCGGCGTCGCGAGCGAAGATCGAGATGCGGTCGGCGTTCTGGTTGGCGGAAAACAGATGGCCGCCTGACGGCGTCAGCGCCAGATTGCGCGGCGTCGCGCCACCACAAGAGATATAGCCGACGAGGCTCAGCGAACCCGTCTGCTGGTCGACCGCCATGATGACAACGCTGTCATGGCCACGGTTGGAGCCGTAGACAAAACGGCCATCCGGCGAGATCTGGATGTCGGCGCAATGGTTGCTGTCGCGCGCCTCGGCTGGCACCGCCGGCTTGGCGTCGATGAGCGTGAGCTTGCCCGAGGCTTCGTCCAGCGCCATCGCCACGATGGTCGAATCCAGCTCGTTCATAACGAAGACGAAGCGTCCGTTCGGATGCAGTGCGAGGTGGCGTGGACCGGCGCCGGATGGCAAAGCGGATTCGGTTAGCTTGGCCAGGTTGCCGTCGTGCCCGATCCGGTAGGACACCAGCCGGTCGATGCCGAGGTCGGCGACGATGGCTGTTCCCCCGCCGATGGTTTCGGTGACGCTGTGGGCGTGCGAGCGCTCCTGCCGTGCCGCATTCGGGCCGCTGCCGGAATGCGAGACGCTGGCCAGCGGGGCCGACAAGGCACCACTCTCCTCTAAGCCATAGACCGCCACCGCGCGATCCGGACCGCCCTCGCCCATGCCGTAATTGGCGACCAGCAGTTTTGTCCCGTCGCGGGTGATGGAGTTATGGGCGGTGATGCTGCCCAGCGACGGCTGCTTGTTCAGATAGGTGAGCGCGCCCGAGGCACGATCGAAGCTGTAGGCGGAGACAGTTCCCTCGCGCCAGGTGAAGACTTCCGAATTGGCGTAGACGTGTGAACCGTCCGGCGTCACCGAGAGGAAGGTTGGATTGTCGACGTCATCGGCTTCAGCCAGCTTTCGGGTTTCCAGCGTCGTCTCGTCAAAGCTGTAGACGCTGAGGCCGACGCCCCGAGCGCCCTGAAAATACGGCGCCTCCCGGTTCAGGCTGCCGACAAAGACCAGACAATCCTTGTGCATGATTTTCCTCCCTGCCCGCCTGCGCTTCGGCGCGCGGGAGCAGCCAAAATTTCGCCTGTTCACGCTTGCAACGCAACCCCATATGTGAAAATACTATTTACAAAAGAAGATTGACGGGAGGAGACGTCTTGCATTCAGGCGCCTTAATGCGTGTTCAAATGGTTGCGCGGTCCCTTCGGCAGGACTGGCGGATTCGGTCATGAACGATTTCGCATCCACCGTCGGTGTCGCCTCGACGCATCCCAAGAACATGCCGGCGGATCATGCCGCGCTGCCGGTATGGAACGCCGAAAACTGGTTCTATGAGGATTGGCCGGTCGGGCAGAAGATCCGCTCGTTGCGACGGACCATGGCCGAAGGCGACAGTCATTTGTTCAACACGTTGGTGCTCGACATCCACCCCTATGTGCAGGACCAGATGTTTGCCGAGAGCGAAGGCATTTTCGGCAAGCGGCTGATCGCCGGCGCCTTCGTCTTCTCGGCTGGCCTGGGACTGGTCGCCACCAACTGCGTCAACGCCTTTTCCTATGGCTACGACAAGCTCCGCTTCATAAAACCCGTCTTCATTGGCGACACGATCTATTCGATCCGCTCCAATCTCGACAAGAAGCCCCGCTACCAGGAGATGGGGTTGATCCGCGCCAGCTACGAGGTGTTCAAGGGCGAAGGCGAGCTGGTTCTCTATTGCGAGCATCTGCAGACGGTGAAGTACCGCAACCCGGCCGACTTCGTCGGCAAGACGGAGAAATAACGATGCCGGCAGCAGCCGAATTGCCGCTCGCCGGTCTCGTCGTCGTCGACATGAGCCAGTTCCTGTCCGGGCCTTATTGCTCGCTCAGGCTGCTCGATCTCGGCGCGCGTGTCATCAAGATCGAGCGTCCGGATGGGGGCGACCTGTCGCGCCGGCTCTATCTCAGCGACACCGAGATCGGCGGCGATTCCACCATCTTCCATGCCATCAACCGGGCCAAGGAAAGCCTTGCCATCGACCTCAAGAACGAGGCCGACCTCGAGGCGCTGCGCGGCCTTCTGGCCAAGGCCGACGTACTGATCCAGAATTTCCGGCCGGGCGTCATCGAACGGCTCGGCCTGGACTACGAGGCGGTCCGCAAAGTCAACCCACGGCTGGTCTATGCCTCGATCAGCGGCTATGGCGAGGACGGCCCGTGGGTCAAACGCCCGGGCCAGGATCTCCTGGCGCAGGCGCGTTCCGGCGTGATGTGGTTGAACGGCGACGAGGACCAGGGGCCGGTGCCATTCGGCCTCGCCATCGGCGACATGCTGGCCGGTGCGGCCTGTGCGCAGGGCATTCTGGCCGCACTGGTGCGGCGCGGTATCACCGGTCAGGGCAGCCACATCGAAACCAGCCTGCTGGAAGCGCTTGTCGATTTCCAGTTCGAGGTGCTGACCACGCATCTCAATGACGGCCGCCGGCTGCCCAGGCGCTCCAGTTTCCGCAGTGCGCATGCCTATCTGTCGGCGCCTTACGGTGTCTATCCGGCCAAGGACGGCTACCTCGCCATCGCCATGACGCCGATCCCCAAGCTGGCCGATCTCTTGTCGCTCAGCGAACTCGCACCCTATCGTGACAAGCCGGCATCCTGGTTCACCGCGCGCGACGACATCAAGGCGATCATCGCGCAGCGGATCGCGACCAAGACCATCGATGAGTGGCTTGATATCCTCGAGCCGGCCGACATCTGGTGCGCCAAAGTGCTGACCTGGCCGGAGATGCTGGCGAGCGAAGGGTTCCAGTCCCTCGACATGCTGCAGACTGTGACGCGCGAGGACGATGTCTCGATCCTCACCACCAGTTCGCCGCTCCGGGTCGATGGCATAAGGGCCAAGGTCGATCGGGCGGCGCCCCGCATCGGCGAGCACAGTGCCGCCATCCGCGCGGAGTTCGGCCTGTGAGCGTGCCCATCCTCAAGGGCATGACCTGGAGCCATCCGCGTGGCTACGATCCGATGGTCGCCTGCTCGTCGCTATGGCAGCAGAAGACCGGCGTCGTGATCGAATGGGACAAGCGCTCACTTCAGGACTTCGAATCCTTCCCGGTCGAGGAACTGGCGCGCGCCTATGACCTCATCGTCATCGACCATCCGCATGTCGGCCAGATCACCGCTGAACGCTGCCTGGAGCCGCTGGATGTCGCCGGCCGCGAGGCGGAGCGCACAGCCCTTGCCTCGGGCAGCGTCGGCCAGTCCTATCCGAGCTACAACTGGCAAGGACGGCAATGGGCTTTCCCGATCGATGCGGCGGCCCAAGTCCAGGCATGGCGGCCGGATGCGCTCGAGGCGCCGCCGGCGCGCTGGAGCGAGGTGCTCGATCTCGCCCGGCAAGGCCGCGTGCTGCTGCCGCTGCGGCCGCCTCACGTGTTGATGGTTTTCTACACGCTTGCCGGCAATCTCGGGCATGCCTGCACGACCGATCCGTCCCACGATCTGATCGATGCGGAGATCGGTAGCCAAGTCTTCGAGGCAATGCGCGAGATTGCAGCGCGGGTCGATCCCGCGTGCTTCGAGATGGATCCGATTGCCGTCTCCGAACGTATGGCGGAGGCCAGTTCCAGATTCGTCTGCGCGCCACTGATCTATGGCTACGTTTCCTATGCGGCGGCTGGCTTTCGGGCGAACCGGCTGGCCTTTGCCGATGTTCCGGTCATCGATTCCGGCGGCCCTGTCGGTTCGGCGCTTGGCGGCACCGGCATAGCGGTTTCAGCCTTTTCCAAAGCCAGGGATGCCGCGATCGACTTCGCCTATTGGGTCGCGAGCGGCGATGTCCAGCGCGGCCCCTATGCCGCTGCCGGGGGCCAGCCCGGCCATGCAGCGGCCTGGGAAGATCAAGCCGTCAATGAAGCGACCGGCGACTTCTATCGGGATACGCGCGCGACGCTGGAGGGCGCATGGGTGCGGCCGCGCCATGACGGCTACATGCCGTTCCAGCAGGCCGCGTCCGAACGCATCCTTTCCGGCATGACCTCCCGGCATCAAGCCCGACAGGTCGTTGCCGATCTCAATCGCCTGTTTCGGGAGAGTTTCCCGGCGCAGGTGTCCGGCGCTGCCGGTGGAGGAGCCTGAACCAAACCGAACGGAGGAGAACAAGAATGACAGGAATGATCCGCGGCCTGCTGGCCGCAACGGCGCTTGCCTCGCTTGCAACGACCGCCTTTGCCCAGGATGTGCAAGGCGTC
Organism: Mesorhizobium sp. M7A.F.Ca.ET.027.02.1.1; assembly: GCF_004022985.1. Lineage (NCBI taxonomy): Bacteria > Pseudomonadati > Pseudomonadota > Alphaproteobacteria > Hyphomicrobiales > Phyllobacteriaceae > Mesorhizobium > Mesorhizobium sp. M7A.F.Ca.ET.027.02.1.1. The sequence goes on from NZ_RZOL01000057.1 coordinate 6,671, forward strand.
ATCGGCGGGCTGCCGACCGAACTCAAGGCGCAGTATGACGGCGCGCCCCAGAAGGTGCTGCCTTCGGCCTGGGACAATTTCACCGCGCCGCCGAAACCGTGGAAATGGTGCCACTCGGAATCATACCAGGGCAATCCGTGGCGGGTCACGGTGACCAAGGAGTTGAAGCGTCTTGTCGACGGACTGATCGCCGACCGAACGGGGTCCAGCTTCGAGGGGTCTGATTCCAACAACGACGCCAGCCAGCAGATCAACCAGATCCGCGCCTTCATCGACAAGAAGTGCTCGATCATCACCTCGATCCCGGGCTCGGCGACGGCACTCGATGATGCGATCGACGCTGCCGCCAAAGCCGGCATTCCGTTCATCACCGCGGCCGGCTCGGTGACCAGCCCGAACGCAATCAATGTCGATTCCAACTATGCGCGCTGGGGCTATGACATGATGACGGCGATCGGCAAGGCGCAGCCGGACGGCGCCAGCATCCTCCTGGTCGAAGGCATTGCCGGACACCCGATCGTGGTGCAGGAGCGCCAGGGCGCGGACAAGGCGCTGGCCGAAAACCCGAAGCTGAAGATTTCGCGCAACGTCAACGGCAACTGGACGGCCAACGTCACGAAGACCGTGGTGCTGCAGGCGATCGCCACCAACCCAGCGCCGATCGATGCGGTGTGGACGACCGGCAGCGAAAGCCGTGTCGTTGCCGAAGCCTTCGCGGAAGCCGGCCGGCCGGCGCCATTGATCACCGGCTCGATCACCGGCGATGCGCTGGGCTACTGGAAGGCCAACCCCGACAAGTACCGCTTCGAAGGCCATGCGGTGCTGCCGCACTGGACCGCGCAAACGCTGTTCCGCGTCGGCGAGCGCATGCTCGACGGACAGAAGCCGAAGCTGAACACGCTGCTGATCCCGATCCCGCCTGTCCACACCGCCGATCTCGGTGCCTGGTACAAGGACTGCATGACGACCGATGCCGTGTCGATCTTCCCGATCCCGCCGAAGGATCCGATGCCGGAGGAATGGCTCGACGCCTATTTCTCGAACCCGGCGCCGACCAAGGGCTGGGATTATTCGAAGGTCCCCGACGCCTGCGCAAAATAGCGCTGCGCGAACTAGCCTCTCAGCAGGCCGGCTCCTTTCGCGGAGCCGGCCTGCCAGCATCGAATCGTGACATGCTTGAAATCAAAACCATATCCAAACGCTATGGCGAGACGATCGCGCTCGCGGACGCATCGATCGCGTTCCGGGCGGGGACCATCCACACCATTCTGGGCGAGAACGGTTCGGGCAAGAGCACGATGGTCAAGCTGTTGTCCGGCATCGTCCAGCCGGACAGCGGTGTGATCCTGCTGCACGGCAAGCCATTCCCTGGCGCCAATCCATCGGCCTTCCAGGCGCAAGGCTTCGCCACGGTGTTCCAGGAGGTGCTGATCGCGCCGGATCGCAGCGTGACCGACAACATCCTGCTCGGCCTCGACGGACTGGTCCGGCGTGCCGTTCCCCGTCATGAGCGCCGTGACCGGGCGGAAGCCGCGCTGAAGCGCTTCGCGGTCACCGACGTCCCCCTCGACAAGCCAGCCGGCCTGCTGCCGCTTGCCGCGCAGCAATTGGTCGTTCTCGCCCGCGCGATCGTGCGCAACCCAAAGATCCTGATCCTCGACGAGGTCACCGCCGCGCTCGACTTCGCCGACCGCGAATCGGTTTTTTCGTTGATGCGTGCGCTTGCCGGCGAAGGCTGCCTCATCCTGTTCATCACCCACCGCATGGATGAGGTGATGTCGCTTTCGGACCGCATCTCGATCCTGCGGGGCGGCAGCGTGGTGCGCACCGAAGAGCGCGGCGCTTCCACGCCGGCGGAACTTCTCAAGGCGATGGCGCCACGTACCGCTGCGGAATTGGCGCATGGCTGATCGCACTGCTCTCGATTTTGGTGGTCTTGCCGTTCGGGAACTCGTCATCGCGCCCGGCGCCAGCCCGATCACGCAGGCCATCGCTCCGGGTGAGATCGTCGGGCTTGCCGGTCTCGATGGTCATGGCCAGGAGCTGTTTCTCAAGATGCTTGCCGGCCTGGAACCGCCCCATGGCGGCTCGATCGAACTCGGTTCATCGGGTGCCTCCCGCAAGATTACCGGGTTTCGCAAGGCTGTCGCCAGCGGCATCGCCTATTTGCCGCGCGACCGACGCGCCAACGGCATTTTCCCGACGCAGTCGGTGCTCGACAATTTCGCCGTTTCGACTCTGTCGCGCGACACTCGGCTCGGGCTGATCAGCCCCGCGGCGCGCAAGGCGCGGTACGACATCTACCGCGAAAAACTGTCGATCGCCGCACCCCGGCCCGATGCGCCGATCACCACTCTTTCGGGCGGCAACCAGCAGAAGGTGCTGCTGGCGCGGGCCTTGGCGCTGGAGCCCGCGATCCTGCTCCTCAACGATCCGACGCGTGGCGTCGACGTGGCGACGCGGCATGTGCTCTACGACGTGTTTCGCGGGCTGGCGGCCGACGGCATGGGGCTCGTCATCCTATCCAGTGAAATCGAGGAGATTCTTCTCCTGTGCCAGCGCGTGCTGGTGTTCCGTGAGAATGAAGTCACGGCCGAGATCTCCGGCGACGCGCTCACCACCGACAGCGTGATATCAGCCATGTTCGGACGTGCGGCATGAACCCTGTTGCGCGCCTCCTGTCCCTTGGGCGAAATTTCGGCTTCGCGGTCGTGCTGCTGGTCGTGCTGCTCGCGGTCAATCTCATCCTCAGCCCCGGGCGGTTCCAGCCGGGTTCCTGGGGCGCGCTGGTCGGATTGGCGGCGCCCTTGATCGGTGCGGCCATTGCGTCCACGCCTGTCATCCTCGCCGGGCGTGGCGGCATCGACATCTCGGTCGGGCCATTGATGGGCTTCATCAACGCTTTGGCGATCCAGGTGCTGTTCCTCGGCGCCGGCATCTCATCACCCCTGGTGCTCGTTCCGGCTGCATTGCTCGTCGGCGCGCTGGTCGGTGCTGCGAACGGCTTTCTCGCGACAATCGTGCGCATTCAGCCGATCGTCGCGACGCTCGGCACCTATCTGATCCTCACCGGCGTGACGCTAACAATCCTGCCGGCGCCGATCGGTCCCGCACCGGCCTGGCTCAAGGCACTGTCCGGTCCGCTGTCGATGCTGCCGCTGGCACTGATGTTCATTGCCTGGTGGCTGGTGCGGCGCACCCCTTACTACGACCAGTTGATGGCGGTGGGCAGCGACGATCGCGCCGCCTACACCGCCGGCGTCGATGTCACGCGCGTGCGCTTCATCGCCTATGTCATGACCGGCATCCTGGGCGGATGCGCCGGGCTGATGCTGACCGCGCTGATCGGCTCCGCCGACCCTAACATCGGGCCGACCTACACGCTGATCGCCATCGCCGCCGTAGCGCTCGGCGGCGTCAGCCTGGCTGGCGGTCGTGGCGGTGTCGCGGGAGCCGCCATTGGCGCCATCGACATCTTCCTGCTGCAAAGCGTGCTGACGACGTTCAACGTCTCGACCTTCGTGCTGCAGATCGCCTATGGCGCCATACTGGTGCTGGCCGTGATGCTGACAGCGCTGCAGGAACGTCTAGCCATGAGGGGTCGCTGACATGGTTTTGCGCCGAAACCTGTTCGCCACAACCAACGCCCGCGTCGTCGGCGCCTTTTGTGTTGCCGCCCTTCTGCACCTTGCCGGCACGGTCCTCATTCCTGGCTACTCCGCGCCGTTTGCCATACGCGCCATGCTGGTGCTCGCCTCGCTGCTCGCCGTCGCCTCGATCGGCCAGACGCTGGTCGTCATCATGGGCGGCATCGACCTATCGATCCCTTTCGTCATCGGCTTTGCCAATGTCGTGGCGGCGCAGCTTTATGGCGATGGCTGGAATTTTGTCCTGGTCTGCGGCCTCGTCGGCGTGCTGGCGATCATCATCGGCGGGCTGAACGGTCTGATCTCGCGCAGCCTCGACATCCAGCCGCTTATCGTCACGCTCGGCATCGGCATGGTCGTGCAAGGGCTGGTGCTGCTGTGGACAGCCGGCTTCCCGTCGGGCTCCGCGCCGCAAGCGGTTTCAAGCTTCGTGTCGATCGGCGGATCGGCCGGGCCGCTGCCGGTTCCGTGGCTGGTGCCGAGCCTGGTCGTGCTGGCCGCACTCGTCGTCCTGGTGCTGGAGCGAACCCCCTATGGCCGCCGGCTCTATGCGCTGGGCAGCAATCCGGGCGCGGCGCCCCTGGCGCTGATCGACCCGGTTCGCATGTGGGTGATCACCTATGCGGCAAGCGCCTTCTTCGCCGCCGTCGCGGGCGTGCTGCTGCTCGGCTTCACCGGCTCGGCCTATGGCGATGTCGGCCAGCCCTACCTGTTCCAGACCATCGCGGCTGTGGTCGTCGGCGGCGCAGCACTTGTCGGTGGCCGCGGCAGCTATCTCGGCACCATCGCCGGCGTGCTGGTGCTGACCGAAATCAACACGCTGCTGATCGGCCTCGGCTTCCAGCCCTCGGCGGTGCAGGCCGCGCTCGGCTTCATCATCGTGCTGCTGGTCTCGTTCTATGGTCGCGAGCGGCACGTCTCGACGACGATCTGACGAGACCGCGAGGCAGCAGGGCTAGTCGAGTCGCCACAGCTTGCGCGCATTCGCGGACAACAGCCTGTCGCGTTCCGCAATGCTGCAGCCGGCAAGCAGCGCATGGGTAGCCGCCACCCAGGTCGACAGGCCGCCGCCGAGCGTGCAGACCGGCCAGTCGCTACCCCAGACGACGCGATCCCAGCCGAATGCACCGATGGTGTGCTCGACGTAAGGGCGCAGCGTCTCGACCGTCCAGCTGCCGGCATCGGCATAGGCGACGACACCGGAAATCTTGGCCATGACATTCGGGCGCCGGGCGATCTCGCTCATATGCTCGCGCCACGGATGCTCGGCTCCGCCCTTGATGTCGGGCACGCCGCAATGGTCGAGGACGAACTGGACATCGGGTGCCAGGTCGGCCAGCGCGATCGCTTTGGGAATCTGGTGCGGCAGCACGACGAGATCGAAGGTCAAGCCGGTGCCGCCAAGCAGCTTGATGTTGTCACGAAACAGCATGCCTTCCGAGAGATCGTCGGGCACGACATGGAGGACGCGGCGGAAGCCTTTGACGAAAGGAGTTGCTCGCTGGCGCTCGAGATAGGCGGGAAAATCCGCCTCTTCAGGACGGCAGGACGCTATCACTCCGGCCAGCATGCTGCCGGGCTGCCGTGACAGCCCCTCGACTCGAGCGGTCTCGGCCTCGATGTCGTCCGGATCGACATCGACTTCCATATGCAGCACGCGCTCGACGCCGACACGGCGCGCTTCCACAGCGTATTCGTCGTAAGAGAAATCGCGGTTGAGCGCCGGCACGCCGTCGAGCCAGGGGTAGCGCAGGGCCGAGCGATCGATGAGATGCAGATGGGTGTCGATGATCATGGCTGGCTCCTCCTCCGGGTTTTCAAATCATCTCACGGAGGAATTTTTCATTCAAATAAGAATTCACACCGATGCGCCGACTGCAGAGCCGGCGAGGTGCGACAGCTTTTCCGCCGTGACCAGCAGCAGCTCGATCGTCCTTGTGATGTCGGGCGCCGAAGGCGCGTTGACGACGGTAATGTAGGGAATCGACAGCGCGGCGAGCGCCTTGCCGTCGGAACTGCGCACCGGAGCCGAGAGGTTGAAGACGCCGGCGGTCTGCATCGAGGCCATCATCTCGTAGCCGCGGTCGCGGATCTGGTCGAGCCGGGTGAAGAACTCGGCCGATTGCGCCGTCTTGTCGGTGCTGCGGACGTGTTCCGATATCATCATCTGCCGCTCTTCCGGTGAACGGAAGGCGAGCAGCACATGCCCCGACCCGGTGTCGAACAGGCTGATATGGGAGCCGACACGGATCGAGATGCCCCAGTAGTTCGGTGCCTCCTGCTGGCCGATGACAACGGCAGAACCACGATCAAAAACAACAAGTTGGTTGGCCTGTTGCGAAGTCTCGGCCAGTTCGCGCATCAGCGGCGTGGCGTAGGAAACCAGCCGCCGCACCGGCGCATGCAACTGCGCCAGGCCGAACAGCTTGAGCGTCAGCGAATAGCGGTCGCCGTCGAGCCTGGTGACGTAGCCGCGCCGCACCAGCCGGTCCAGCATGCGGTAGAATTCGTTGGGGCTGCGGTCGAGTTTCTTGGCGATTTCGGCCTGCGTCAGACCACCATCGACGCCCGCCAGCAGTTCGAGGATATCGAGCCCCTTGTCGAGCGCCGGCGCGCGATAGCGCTCGTCTTCGCTGTCGTCCATGGCTCATCCCTCCAGTGAATTTCACCCTTCATATACGCAGGAACACGCCTGGCGGAAACAAATTTCGCCTTGACGTATCCGTGAATGTTTTGTTTGTATATGAATGTAGCACTTCTTGTCATCAGACGAGTTGCGGTCGCCGCTGAGGCGCACCAAGGGAGGATACCAATGAACAGACTGCTTTCCGGCGTGTCCGCCGGCGTATTGATGCTTGCGTCAGGTGCAGGCGCTGCCCTTGCCGGCGACCTGCCCGGCAAGTTCGAAGGCGTGACCGTCGACGTGAAGCTGATCGGCGGCCAGCAATATGAAAAACTCTACGAGCGCATTCCCGAATGGGAGAAGGCGACCGGGGCCAAGGTCAACATCCTGACCAAGAAGAACGGCTTCGACATCGACAAGGAGCTCAAGTCCGACATCGCTTCGGGCAGCACCAATTGGTGCGTCGGCTGGAACCATTCGTCCTTCGCGCCGCAATATACGGGCCTCTACACCGACCTCAGCAAATTGCTTCCCAAGGCGGAGATCGACGCTTTCGTGCCGTCGACGATCACGTCCGCAACCATCGACGGCAAGCTGGAGATGCTGCCGCGCGCGCAGTTCGACGTTTCGGCGCTCTACTACCAGAAGAGCCTGTACGAGAACGCCGACAACAAGACCAAGTTCAAGGCGAAATACGGCTATGACCTAGTGCCGCCGGACACCTGGAAGGAAGTCACCGACCAGGCCGAGTTCTTCGCCAACCCGCCCAATTTCTACGGCACGCAGTTTGCCGGCAAGGAAGAGGCGATCAACGGCCGCTTCTACGAAATGGTCGTTGCCGAAGGCGGCGAATATCTCGACAAGGACGGCAAGCCGGTGTTCAATTCCGAGGCCGGCATCCGGGCGCTCGACTGGTTCGTCAACCTCTACAAGGCCAAGGCCGTGCCGGCCGGCACCACCAACTACCTCTGGGACGATCTCGGCCAGGGCTTTGCGTCCGGCACCGTCGCCATCAATTTGGACTGGCCGGGCTGGGCCGGCTTCTTCAACGATCCGAAGTCGTCGAAGGTCGCCGGCAATGTCGGCGTCAAGGTCGCGCCGAAGGGCTCGTCCGGCAAGCGCACCGGCTGGTCCGGTTTCCACGGCTTCTCGGTGACAGAGAACTGCCCCAACAAGGAGGCCGCGGCTTCCCTGGTTTGGTGGCTCACCAACGAGGACAGCCAGAAGCTCGAGGCTGCCGCCGGCCCGCTGCCGACCCGCACCGCAGTGTGGGACTGGGACCTGAAGCAAGCCGAAAACGATCCCTACAAGAAGGAGGTTCTTACCGCCTTCCAGGAAGAGGCCAAGCACGCCTTTGCCGTGCCGCAGACGCCCGAATGGATCGAGATCTCGAATGCTGTCTATCCCGAGTTGCAGGCGGCGATCCTCGGCGACAAGACGTCGAAGCAGGCACTGGATGAAGCGGCCGCCAAGGCGACGCAAATCCTCCAGGACGCCGGCAAGCTCTAGCAACGGCTCCCAAGGCCGCCTCCCCCATTGGTAATGGGGGAGGCGATCGCGTTTCGCGGCCAGCGGTTTGCGCTAACCCATCGCACCCGGCCCACCCACCGCCGTCCAAATGCAAACACCTCAAGGATTCTGATGAAGGGCTTCAAGCCATCCGCGCCATTCCTGCTGCTGCTTCCGGCCATGATCGTGCTGGCGGCAGTTGTCGTTGTGCCGTTGCTGTTGTCCCTTTACTCCAGCTTCACGCCGTTCCGCCTGACCAAGCCCGAGACATTCTACGTCTTCATCGGCATCCGGAACTATCTTTCGATCCTGTCCAACACCGATTTCTGGTGGGCGTTCGGCCGCACGGTGCTGCTACTGACCATCGCGCTCAATCTCGAAATGCTGCTCGGCCTTGGGCTTGCCATGCTGGTCGAGAAAGCGACACGCGGCCAGCGCATCCTGCGCACGCTGATGATGTTCCCGATGATGTTCTCGCCAATCCTCGTCGGCTTCCAGTTCAAGTTCATGTTCAACGACAATATCGGCCTGGTGAACAATGCGCTGCAGTCGCTCGGCATTACGCAGGACGCCATACCGTGGTTGATCGAGGGCCATCTCGCCTTCATCGCGATTTCGATCGCCGAGATCTGGTCGTCGACGGCGATCTTCGCCATCCTGATCCTCGCCGGCCTGCTCGCCATGCCCAAGGAGCCGATCGAGGCGGCGCATGTCGACGGCTGCACGCCGTGGCAGACATTCCGCTATGTGACGTGGCCGTTCGTCATGCCTTTCGCCTACATAGCCATGACCATCCGCTCGCTCGACGTGGCGCGCGCCTACGACATCGTCAAGATCATGACCGATGGCGGACCGGCGGGCCGCACCGAACTGCTATGGACCCTGGTGGCCCGCACCGCCTACAGCGACGGGCGCATGGGCATGGCCAACGCCATGGCCTATTTCTCGATCCTGCTGTCGATCGCCTTCACCGTCTACTTCTTCAACAAGCTCGCCGCGGCGCGCACGCAGATTGGTGCGGAGTGGTGAAGATGGACGAGAATTCTTCCGCCCGCCTGAAGCGCCGGCTGCTGGGCATCGTCTATCGCATTGGCCTGTTCCTGGCGATGCTGACGATCTGCCTGCCGGGCCTGTGGATCGTCCTCTCGTCGCTGCGGCCGGCGGTCGAGATCATGGCCAAGCCGCCGGTCTGGATCCCGCAGGAGATTTCGTTCGACGCCTATGTCGCCATGTTCAGCGGTATCGGCAAAGGCGGCATTCCAGTGATCGAATATTTCCGCAACTCGTTGATCATCTCGGTGACCTCGACGATCATTGCAGTGGCCATCGGCATGGCCGGCGGCTATGCGTTCGCGCGCTACCGCTTCCGCGGCAAATCGAGCGTCTTCCTCGGGCTGATGCTGACGCGCACCGTGCCGGGCATTGCGCTCTCGCTGCCGCTGTTTTTCCTCTATGTGCGGCTTGGCATCATCGACACCCATTTCGGGCTTATCCTTGCCTATGTCGCGCTCAACGTGCCGTTCACGATCTGGCTGATCGACGGCTTCTTCCGTCAAGTGCCCAAGGACCTCGCGGAGGCCGCGCAGATCGATGGCTGCACGCGCTGGCAGGCGTTCTGGCAGGTCGAGTTCCCGCTTGCCGGGCCGGGCATCGCGTCGGCCGCGATCTTCGCCTTCCTGACCTGCTGGAATGAGTTCGCTCTGGCCTCGCAGCTGACCCGTTCGGTGAGCGCCAAGACGCTGCCGGTCGGCCTACTCGATTACACGGCCGAGTTCACCATCGACTGGCGCGGCATGTGCGCGCTGGCCGTGGTGATGATCATCCCGGCGCTCACCCTCACCTACGTCGTCCAGAAACACCTTGTCGGCGGCCTGACCTCCGGCGCGGTGAAAGGCTGATACCATGGCAACCGTTACCCTCACCAAGCTGACCAAGCGCTACGGCACTGTCGGGATCGTGCACGGCATCGATCTCGACATCGCCGACCGCGAGTTCATCGCGCTGGTCGGCCCCTCCGGCTGCGGCAAGTCGACGACGCTGCGGATGATCGCCGGGCTGGAAGAGATCAGCGCCGGCTCGATCGAGATCGGCGGGCGCATCGTCAACGATTTGCCGCCACGCTCGCGCAACATTTCGATGGTGTTCCAATCCTACGCGCTCTATCCGCACATGACGGTGCGCGAAAATCTCGGCTTCTCTCTGAAGATCGCCGGTGCCGCCAAGGAAGACATGGAGCGCCGCGTCGCCGAGGCCTCGGCCATCCTCGGCCTCGACACGCTGCTGGATCGCCGCCCCTCACAACTGTCCGGCGGCCAGCGCCAGCGCGTCGCCATGGGCCGCGCCATCGTGCGCGATCCAGACGTCTTCCTGTTCGACGAGCCGCTTTCCAATCTCGACGCCAAATTGCGAACGCAGATGCGCACCGAGATCAAGAAGCTGCATGCCAAGGTGCAGTCGACGGTGATCTACGTCACCCACGACCAGGTCGAGGCGATGACGCTGGCCGACCGCATCGTCATTATGCGCGACGGCCATATCGAACAGGTTGGCACGCCCGACGAGGTCTTTCGGCGGCCGGCAACCCGCTTCGTTGCCGGCTTCATCGGCTCGCCGCCGATGAATTTGCACGAGGCCACGATCGATGACGGCCAGATGGTTTTCGCCAACGGCGAAAAGCTGCCGCTGCCCGCTCAGTTCAAGGCCAATGTCACGACCGGCGACAAGGTTGTGTTCGGGCTACGGCCGGACGACATCTATCCGACCGGCCATGGCATCAGTTCCGGTGGCGCGGCAGACGTCCACCAGATCGAACTGCCGATCACCGTTACCGAACCGCTCGGGAACGAGACGCTGGTGTTCGTCGAATTCAACGGTACGGACTGGGTGTCGCGCATGCTGAACCCGAGGCCACTGCGGCCGAGCGAGCGCGTCGCCATGAGCCTCGACATGTCGCAGGCCCATCTGTTTGCCACCGAGACCGGAAAGACATTGCGGAGCTGATCGGCATGACCAAAATTGAGAAAGTCGACCTTCGGATGGTGGACCTTGTGCCCAAGGTCAAGCGCACCGACGCGATCCAGAGCTTCGTCAGCCAGGAAACGCCGATCGTCACCATCACCGATTCCGACGGCGCGGTCGGCACCGGCTACAGCTACACGATCGGCACCGGCGGCTCGTCGGTGATGCGGCTGTTGTCCGACCATCTGGTGCCGCGCCTGATCGGCCGCGACCCCGACATGATCGAGGCGATCTGGCACGATCTCGAATTCGCCACGCATGCCACAACCATCGGCGCCATCACCGCCATCGCCATCGCGGCCATCGATACAGCACTGTGGGACCTACGGGCAAAGAAGCAGAACCTGCCGTTGTGGAAACTGGCTGGCGGCGCCAAGGACCGGTGCCCGCTTTACACGACCGAAGGCGGCTGGCTGCACATCGAGACGGCAGCACTTGTCGATGACGCACTGGCCGCCAAGGCCAAGGGCTTTCGCGGCTCGAAGGTTAAGATCGGCAGGCCACACGGCTCGGAAGATCTTGCCCGTCTGTCGGCGGTGCGCAACGCGGTCGGCGACGGCTATGAGATCATGACCGACGCCAATCAGGGATTCTCGGTCGACGAGGCGATCCGGCGCGCGGCAAGGCTGCGTGAGCTCGATCTCGCCTGGATCGAAGAACCGCTGCCGGCCGACGATATCGATGGGCATATCAGGTTGTCGAACTCGACGCCGACGCCGATCGCGATCGGCGAGTCGCTCTACTCCATTCGCCATTTCCGCGAATACATGCAGAAAGGCGCCTGCTCGATCGTGCAGGTCGATGTCGGCCGCATCGGCGGCATCACGCCCTGGCTCAAGATCGCGCACGCGGCGGAGGCCTTCGACATTCCGGTCTGCCCGCATTTCCTGATGGAACTTCATGTCAGCCTGACCTGCGCTGTTCAGAACGGCCGATATGTCGAGTACATTCCGCAGCTCGACCAGTTGACCGGCAAGCGCCTCCGCATCGAGGATGGCCAGGCGCTGGCGCCCGACGAGCCGGGCATCGGCATCGATTGGGACTGGGACGCGGTCAAGGCCATGAGCATCGCCGAATTCACCACGGCGATCACGAAATAGGAGACTGATATGCAGCGGATGGGGATGGTTCTGGGGCTGAAGCCGGAAAAGGTCGAGGAGTATGTCCGCCTCCATGCCGCCGTCTGGCCCGACGTGCTGGCCATGATCTCCGCCTGCAACATCAAGAACTACTCGATCTACCTGAAGCGGCCGGAGAACCTGCTGTTCAGCACCTTCGAATACCACGGCAGCGACTACGAGGCCGACATGGCGAACATGGCGGCCGATCCGAAGACGCAGGAATGGTGGGCGGTCTGCATGCCATGCCAGGAGCCGCTGGCGACGCGCAAAGAGGGCGAGTGGTGGGCCGAGATGGACGAGGTCTTCCATCATGATTGAAGGCGGTTTCGACCCTGCCTTGCTCGTTCAATCTTGGCCAAAACCCTCAAAACCCCGGCCGATCGTCACTTTCGGCGCCGGATCGATCGTCGGCGACGCGCATTTCCCGGCCTACAGGAAGGCCGGCTTTCCAGTAGCTGGGCTTTATGATCCTGATCATGCCAGGGCTGAAAAGCTGGCCAGCCAATGGGGCGTGACGGCCTTTGGCTCGGTCGAAGAAGCTGCCGCCGTCGAGGGCGCGATCTTCGACCTTGCCACCCCGCCGTCGCGTCATGCCGATGTGCTGAAGTCCTTGCCTGATGGCGCAGTGGCGCTGATCCAGAAGCCGATGGGCAGCAATCTTGCCGAGGCGACCGCGATCCTCGAGATCTGCCGTGCCCGGAAGCTGCACGCAGCGGTGAACTTCCAATTGCGCTTCGCGCCGATGATGCTGGCGCTCAAGGATGCCGTCGGCAAGGGCTGGCTCGGCGAGATCGTCGACTTCGATGCCTGGCTGGCGCTGGCGACACCGTGGCAGCTTTGGGAATTCCTGCTCAAGGCGCCGCGCGTCGAGATCGCCATGCATTCGATCCACTATCTCGACCTGATCAGGCAATTGCTCGGCGACCCCAAGGGTGTGCACGCCAAGACGCTCGGCCATCCCAACCATGCCGTGGCGCAGACGCGCACCAGCGCCATTCTCGACTATGGCGACACCGTGCGCTGCGCGCTGTCGATCAACCACGACCACAAGTTCGGCCGCCGGCACCAGGCCTGCGAGTTCCGCATCTGCGGCACAGAAGGTGCCGCCTATCTCAAGCTGGGTCTCAACCTCGATTATCCCACAGGTGAGCCGGATGTGCTGGAGATTTACCCCAAGGGTGGAACGGACTGGGTCGCGGTGCCCTTGGCCGGCGAGTGGTTTCCAGACGCCTTCGTCGGCCGCATGGCCAATGTCCAGCGTTTTGCCACCGGAGAAGATGCTATGCTGATCAGTCCGGCCGAGGATGCCTGGAGCACGATGGCGCTGGTCGAGGCGGCGTATCAGTCGAGTGCGGCACCGGCGACGCCGATCGCGGAAAGACCCTGATGGAACAGATACAGTATTTCGAAGACTATGAGATTGGCGCGTCGCGCCTGACCAGCGGCCGCACCATCACCGAGACCGACTTCATCGTCCATGCCGGCCACACCGGCGATTTCTTCCCGCACCACATGGACGCCGAGTTCATGAAGACGACGCCATTCGGCCAGCGCATTGCGCACGGCACTCTGGTGTTCTCGGTCGGCATCGGGCTGACGGCAACCGTCATCAATCCTGTCGCCTTTTCCTATGGCTACGACCGGCTGCGCTTCGTCAAGCCGGTGTTCATCGGCGACACGATCCGGACGCGCACCACAATTACGGCCAGGGAAGACGACCCGAAGAGGCCGGGGTCGGGACGGGTGATCGAACGCTGCGAGGTGATCAACCAGCGCGGGGAAGTGGTGCTGGCGGCCGACCACATCTACATCGTCGAACGCAGGCCGGCGCAGGGCTGAGACTTGGGAAAGTCCTAGAGCATTTCATTACCGTACCCGCCAACCCTGAGTTCTTTTCAGGATACCTTTCGAAACAGCCACGTGAATGATCCGCGCGAATGCATTGGTGTAGAAGATCATCATGCCCATGGCAGCGGCAGGCGCGGTGTCGCCAGCGTCGTCCATGTTGAGCACTGCGACCGAGGCGAGCGCCGTGTGTGTTGTATAGATGAAGACCACCGCGGAAACCGTCGTCATGGCGTTGACGAAAAGATAGATCGAGATGTCAAGGATTGCCGGCAGACAGATCGGCACTGTCACCCGCGTGAACAGGCGATAGAAAGGCTGCTTCAGCGAGGCCGCGACCGGCTCGAATTCACGATCGATCTGCTTCAGCGCCGTCAGGGCCGTCAAATGACCGACCGTGTAAAAGTGCGTCACGGTGCAGACGACCAGGATCGCCATTGTGCCGTACATCGCGTGCAGCGGATTGGCCGGATTGTTGAAGAAGAAAATATAGGCCAGGCCAAGCACAAGCCCCGGCACCGCCATCGGCAGCATGGCGAGGAAGTGGAAGGCTGCCCGTCCGGTCCTGAAGCCTTCGGTCTTTTCGACGATGTAAGCGCCGACGAAGACGATGACGGTTCCAAACACAGCGGTCAGCAACGAGAGCGTGATCGAGTTGTAGTAAGAAGCCCAGCCCCCGCCATCCATGCGACCGAACGCGAAATTCTTCAGGCTGAGACTGAGGTCGTAGGGCCAGAACTTGACCAGCGCGGCGTACTGGCAAATGCCGATGATGCCGGCGATGAACAACGCGACCAGGCTGCAATAAGCCAGACAGACCAGGTCGAAGCGGCGATTGGGTTTTGCCTCGTAAGGCACCGAGCGGGCCGACAGGAGCGAAACCTGCCTGCGCTGGACCAGGCGGTCGACGAAGAAGGCGGCGATGGCCGGGATCAGCAAGATGACCGAGACCACCGCCCCCATCTCGAAATTCTGCTGACCAATCACTTGCTTGTAGATATCGACGGCGAGCACGTTGAACTGGCCGCCGATGACCTTCGGCAAGCCGAAATCTGTGATGACGAGCGTAAACACGACAAACGCCGCGGAGATCAAACCGTAGCGCGCGCCCGGAATGGTAACGACCCAGAACGTCCGCCACTTGCTGGCGCGCAGCGAAGCGGCGGCTTCATATTGGCGCTGGTCCGAGATCGCCAGTGCCGTCGAGATAATGATCAGAGCATGGGGAAAGGTGAAGAATATCGAGCCGACGACAATCCCCAACGGACCGTAGATCGATATGCCGCCAAGCAGGCTTTTCAACAGGCCCTGGTTGCCGAACAGATAGATGAGGGCGATGCCGGGCAGTAGCGACGGCACCAGGATGGGAGCCATGGCGATGAGCCTGAATAGGCCCTTGAAGCGCATCTTGCTTCGGTTCAAAGCGTAGGCGAAGCCGAAGGCTATGCCGACCGTGATGATGGTGCTGTTCAGCGCGATCAGGAAGGAGTTCTGGATCGAGCGGAACAGCGTTGGCGTCGAGAAGTAGGTTGTGTAGTTGTCCAACCCAAGCTCGCGCGCCGGCCTCAGCATAATGCGCCGAAAGGTGTTCGAATCGACTTCCTGCCATTCGGTGCCGCGATGGAGTTGCGTGCCGATCAGGAAATAAGCGTCATCGGTGGTGCCGCGGACCTTGTATTTGACCGGGCTGCGGAAACTGAAATCCGGAAAGAAGCTGGTGGCCGGCAGCCGACCATCGGAACTGGTCGCAAGCTTTTCTAGCGGGACCGCGGCGAGTTTCTCGTTCAGAGCGGCGGCCGTCACTGGCTCGCCGAAATTGCCGAGCTTGTCGCTGACCTGGAATTCGAACGCGCCAAGATCGAAGCTGTAGGTCGAGAACGATTTCGACAGCATCACGTAGAGCGGGGCTGCCAGCGACAGGACCAGATAGAACGAGATGACGACCAGCAGGCCGCGCTTGATCAACTCGTCCTTGTCGAGCGACTGTCGAAGCGCCCGACCGGACGGCATCAGGATATCAGTTGCCGCCGCCATGGCGCTCTCCTTGCGGGAAGACAAGCAGTCGGTCGGCGGGCAGTTCCACCGTTAGCGCTCCGCCTTCGGCGAGGCCGAGACGCCGCGTGGCGTTGACCGAGAAGTCGGCGATCAGAATCTCGTCTCCAAGCTCTCCGCCGCGCAGCCGGGTGCGCCAGAACGAACCCAGGAATTCCATTTCACCGACGGTCACTTCGATCAGGTTTTCCGAAGTCTTCACCACATCGGGTGCTCCGGGCGAGCGCGAGCCCGGCCCGTGTGGAATCACGTCTTCCGGCCGAATGGCGGCGACGACTGCTTCGCCGTTCGCAAAGCTGTGCGGCGCGCATCTGAAAGCCTTCGTCCCAAAGCCTACCGAATCTGCTCCTACCGTCGCATCGAACTTGTTGGTCTCGCCGATGAAATCGGCGACGAACAGCGTCCTGGGATGGCGATAGATTTCAGTCGGGCTGCCGACCTGCTCGATGACGCCATGGTTCATGACTACAATGCGGTCGGCCAACGACAATGCTTCTTCCTGGTCGTGCGTAACCATGATCGTGGTGACGC
>NZ_RZOL01000580.1:0-2827 GCF_004022985.1 Mesorhizobium sp. M7A.F.Ca.ET.027.02.1.1
CTTTCAGCCTACTCGCCCTACCAGCATGTCGACGCCGCTGCCGCCTATCCGCCTGTGCTCCTGACCACATCGACCGCTGACGATCGGGTCCATCCCGGCCATGCGCGCAAGATGGCCGCCCGCCTGCAGGAAGCCGGCCATGCCAGGACGCTGTTCTTCGAGGAGACCGAGGGTGGTCATGGCGGGCGTGGCGACCGCCGGCCGCAGGCGGCGCAGACGGCGATGAAATATGTCTTCCTGCAGAGGGCGCTGACAGCCAAGGCCTAGACTCATTCCGTTATGGGCCAAGCAAAGGGTGGTTCTCCTCGACCAGCCTTTGCTCTAAGGTGCCAGCCATGGCTCTCGTCAGGATGTTGGTTGGCGCATTTGAGGCTCGCGCATTGCGGGTCGCGGTGACGCCGTCACCGCGTACGCTGCGCGCCGAGCTTTTGCGGCTGTGCGCCCGCATCGGCTATTCGCCACCTCTCTGCCTCTGAAGCATTCGCCCCCGGCTTGCCGGATAGAATCCAGAGGGAAGATCAGACATGACCTATCAGAATTATTCGCTGAAGCAGCTTCAGCAGATCGACGCCGCGCATCATCTGCATCCGTTCACCGACCACAAGGAAATGCGCGGGGCCGGGTCGCGCATCATCACCCATGCCAATGGCCCTTTCATCTACGATTCCGAGGGGGCTGAAATCCTCGATGGCATGGCCGGGCTGTGGTGCGTCAACATCGGCTATGGCCGTGACGAGTTGGCCGAGGCCGCCTATGCCCAGATGAAGGAACTGCCTTATTACAACTCCTTCTTCAAATGCTCGACGCCGACGCCGGTGCTGCTGTCCAAGAAGCTGGCGGAGATCGCGCCGAAGCACGTCAACCAGGTGTTCTATGGTTCGTCGGGCTCGGAGGCCAATGACACGGCACTGCGTCTCGTGCGCCACTATTGGGTGCTGGAAGGCCAGCCGGAGAAGAACCGCATCATCTCGCGCAAGATGGCCTATCACGGCTCGACCGTTGCCGGCACCTCGCTCGGCGGCATGGATGGTATGCACAAGCAGCTCAACGGTGCGGTGCCCAACATCGTCCATGTGATGATGCCCTACGCCTATGAACTGGCGCTGCCGGGAGAGAGCGACCATGATTTCGGCCTGCGCGCGGCCGGGGCTGTCGAGGAGGCGATCCTCGAAGCCGGCGCCGACAAGGTTGCCGCCTTTATCGGCGAGCCGGTCATGGGGGCCGGTGGCGTGAAGATACCGCCGGCGAGCTACTGGCCGGAAGTGCAGCGTATCTGCCGTAAATACGATGTCCTGTTGATGCTGGACGAGGTCATCACCGGTTATGGTCGCACCGGCGAGTGGTTCGCCGCCCAGAAGCTCGGCATCGAGCCCGACACGATCACCACGGCCAAGGCGCTGACGTCGGGCTACCAGCCGCTGTCGGCATTGCTGGTCGGCGACCGCATCGCCTCGACGTTGGTCGAGAAGGGCGGCGAGTTCAATCACGGCTACACCTATTCCGGCCACCCGGTGGCCTGCGCCGTGGCGCTGAAGAACCTCGAGATCATCGAACGCGAAGGGCTGGTCGACCGCGTCCGGAACGACACCGGCCCTTATTTCGCCAAGGCCTTGCAGGAGCGCATTGCCGGACATGATCTGGTCGGCGAGGTGCGTTCGATCGGACTGATGGGCGCAATCGAGATCGTCAAGGACAAGGCGACCAAGGAGCGGTTCCTGCCGGCTGGAAGTGCGGCGGTAACCGTGCGCGATCATGCCATCGCGCACCGCATGATGCTGCGCGCTACCGGTGACACGATGATCCTGTCGCCGCCGCTGATCTGGACCCGTGATACGATCGATATGGCCTGCGACCGCATCTCGAAGGCGCTGGATCTGGCGCAAGCCGACCTGCGCAAGCGGTAGAACTCGACCCCTCGGCTGGGCGCTCCTCGGCGGGAGCGCCCAGCCTTGAGGCCATGCTGACGCGGGGAGCGAACGAATTCCACCACAAGCGCGTAGTGTGTGGGGGCTGCGGCTGATTCGGCCGCGACAAGGGGTTGTTTCCATGAGAAAGACCGGCAAGAGCCGACGGACGCAAGAAGCGGCCATCATCGGCGGCGACCTGATGCTGGCGCCGCTGGTGGCGATGATGCGGCTGCCGTTGATGGCCATGGATGGCGGGAGCAGCCAGCCTTGGAGCACGGAGACCGCGCGTGCGGTAAACGAGAAGACCGCCGCTATGGCCGAAGGCGTGTTTGCGGCGCAAATGTCCTTCCTGCAATCGGCATCGCGGTTTTGGCCGGAAATCTTTTCCGGCCGCACGCCGTCGCTGTTCAACGGGGTCGCGGCGGAGCGCTCGATCAGCGCCGCGCTGAAGCCGGCAAGCCGTGCCGTGAAAGCGAATTTTCGCCGGCTGTCCAACAAGACCTGACAGAAGTTGCAGAACTTTGATTTTGCGCATTGACGGGCGCATGCGCTAGAATCAGTCGGTACGTCACGGATGGGGGACACGATGGCCGGACAACCGCTCAACCAGCCGGCTGAAATTCCAGCCGAACTCGACCGCTGGAACTGGGGCGCTTTCTTCCTCAACTGGATCTGGGGCATCGGCAACAGCACTTTCATCGCGTTGCTGGCGCTGATCCCTGTCGTCAACATCATCATGATCATCGTGCTGGGCGCACGCGGCAGCCGCTGGGCCTGGCAGAACCGCGCCTGGCGCGACGCGGAACAGTTTCGCAAGACGCAGCGCAACTGGGCAATCGCCGGCCTTGCCGTCTGGGTGGTCGGGATTGGCGGCTGCGCGACGGTGGTCGGCAGCATTCCCTACGTCCTGAAAGGCAGCG
>NZ_RZOL01000581.1:0-2822 GCF_004022985.1 Mesorhizobium sp. M7A.F.Ca.ET.027.02.1.1
GTACTACGTGGATGCGGCAATCTGGGAAACAGATATCGCGCGGCGCAATCGCTGGTCGCGATCTCTGGCGTGGTGTGTGGCAACTGTCGCCTCGGTCGTTGCCGTTGCAGCCGTGGGAGCGCTGATCCTTGCGCTGCCGCTCAAGACCTATGAGCCCTACATGGTGGTGGTCGACAAATCCACGGGGTTTGTCGAGGTGAAGCGGCCGCTGGCTGACGGTCCTCTGCAGCAGGACGAGTCGATGGGGATGTTCGATATCGTCCGTTATGTTAAGGCTCGCGAGACCTACGATCCGAAGGCGCTGAAGGACAACTTCGATCTCGCGCAATTGCTGAGCACCGGCGATGCCTCGAGGGAGCTCGTCGAGCTTTTCAGCCCGGCAAACAAGGTGACGAACCCCGTCGTGCTCTACGGGCGAAACACCGTCGTGGCAGTGAACGTGAAGTCGGTGACATTTCCCAACCAAAGGACCGCCCTGGTCCGGTTCATGACGGAGGAAAAGAGCCAGGCCAACACAGTACAGCGGCATTGGGTGTCGTTGATCCGGTTCCGCTACACCGGCGCGCCAGCCAAAAACGAGATCCGTTTTCAAAATCCGCTCGGCTTCCAGGTGCTCGAATATCGGCGCGATCAGGAGACGGCGCCGGCACCCACCGCGGAGACTCCGCAATGAAGGTCGCCGGCATCCTGACGGCAATCGGGCTCGCGGTTTGCGCGGTTCAGCCAGCCCTTGCCGAACAGACCCCTCGGGCGGGATCTCGTGACAGCCGCATTCGCTTCGTCTGGTATCAGAAGAACGATGTGGTGTCGGTGCCAGCCAGCTATGGCGCCTCGACCATGATCGAATTCGGCGATGACGAGAAAATCGAAACCCTCGGCGCCGGCGACGTCCCGGCCTGGAGCATCGAGCCCAACAAGAAGGGCGATGTGCTCTTTGTGAAGCCGATCGAGAAGAATGCGGGCGGGAATCTCAACGTCCTGACCAACAAGCGCAGCTATGTGTTCTTCCTGAAGGGCGAGTTTCGGCCGGTTGCGCAACAAGTCTATGCGATCAAGTTCCGCTATCCCGAAGAGGCTTCGGACGCGGCGCTGATGGACGAAGCCCGGGCTAGGGCGGCACAGCCGAACCGGCAAGGCTTCAAGGCGGAAAATGCCAACTCGTCCTATGCCTATAAGGGGTCGTCGGCAAATAAGCCGCTCGTGATCTACGACGACGGCGTAAAAACCTGGTTCCGCTTCGATCCGGCAAGGGAAGTGCCGGCGATCTATGTCGTCGACAGCGAGCGCAATGAGACCCTTGTGAATTATCGCCGCGAGGGCGCGTACATCGTCGTCGACAAGGTCAATTACCAATGGACCCTGCGCAACGGCGACGAAGCAACCTGCGTCTTCAATCTGAGACTGAACAATGTGAACGAACCGAGCGGGCTTGAACCTTACGAGCCGCAGCGTGTCGGCGGTGGGACTGTTCGGAAAGTGAGGGGACCCGATGCCATCTCCCAATGAGTACCGAATGCTCGCTGAGGAGGGCACGGCGGTCGCCGCGCCAAAATTCGGGGCGAGCACATTGTTCAAGATCGCCGTGCCGCTGGGTGCGGTGGTCTTTGCCGGCTGGATGATATATGCGGCGACGCGTGCGCCGGACAAGCCGCTGTTGACGGCGGCGGATGGCGAGGAGTTCCACACCACACAGTTTCCCGCACCTGGGCTCGATACGCCGCGTCCCCAGCTTGATAACGGGACCCTGAAAATCCCGACGGCTCCCGAGGAGCCGCCGGCGGCGCCGGCGCAGCCGCCGTCGACGATCGAGGCTCCCCCTCCCCCTCCACCAGCATTGCAACCGCCTGAAGCTCCACCGCAGGTCCAGGACGATTCCGAGGCCCGTCGTCTGGCTGAGGAAGAACGGCGCAGGCAAGAAGAAGAGGAGCGCCGAAAATGGGAGCGCTTGCGCGCCAAGCAGCTCGTCGTCGATAGCGGCGATGCGCCTGGCAGTGCATCAGCACCGGGCGGCAATGAAACGGATGCCGCGGCGGCCGGAAACGCAGGCGAGGGCGAGGAGGACCCCAATCGGCGTTTTTTGGCACGGGCGAGCCGGAGCGGAGCGGATACATCGAAAGCCACGATGAACCCGCGCACCGACGCTCTGGTCGCCCAAGGGACGATGATCAAGGGCGTCCTCGAGACCGCGATTCAGAGCGATCTTGCCGGTATGGTTCGAGCCGTCGTGTCGGAGGATGTGTGGTCGTTCGACGGTCGCAGGGTTTTGATCCCCGGTGGCTCCCGCCTTATCGGTGAATATCGCAGTGGCCTCGCAACCGGCCAAACGCGGGTGTTCATTGTATGGACACGCCTGCTTCGATCGGACGGCATGTCGGTGCAGCTCGGTTCGACCGGCACCGACGAGCTCGGTCGCAGCGGCATGCCGGGCGAGGTCGACAACCATTATTTCGAGCGGTTCGGCTCGGCGATCCTTTTAAGTGTCGTGGGTGGCGCGACGCAGTTCATCGCCAACCTTGGCAACGACCAGAACGGGTCAAACACCAATCAGACCTCTACTGATCCGCAGACCGGACAGACGGTGACAATCCAGACGCAACCCAACCAGTACATGCAGAACGCGCGCCAGATTGGCGCGCAACAGGTTTCGCAAAGCCTCAACCGCATTGCCGAAGAGGCGCTTCGCAACTCGATCAATATCGCGCCCACGATTCATGTCGATCAGGGGGCACGGATCATGGTGTTCGTGCGCCGCGACCTCGATTTTTCCGAGTTCTATCCGGACCCGGTGCGCGAGGCGTTGAGGGAGATACGACGTGAGCGGG
>NZ_RZOL01000582.1:0-2810 GCF_004022985.1 Mesorhizobium sp. M7A.F.Ca.ET.027.02.1.1
GACTGCCGCTTCTTCTCGCGGGCTTCTCGCAAGGGGCGTGTCTGTCGATCGAATATCTCTGCGCGGGGCTGCCGCCGCCGGACGCTTTGGCGGCCTTCACGGGCTGCCGTGTCGGCGTTCCGGCGGACGAAAGATCCGAGGCGGCGCCGGCCGGAATGCCGATCTATCTTTCCGGCGGCGATGCCGATCCCTGGATACCAGTCTCTGCGCCGATGCCGCGCAATCGCTGGGCCGGTTTGGCGCGAGCTTGCGGGCCGATCTGTTCCCGGGCCGCGGCCATGAGGTCTCGGACGCCGAGATCGCCATGCTGGGCACGATCCTCGACGACCTCGCGGCCGGGCGCGGCCCGCGCATGGAGGCGGCGCGATGATGGACAGCTTCACGTTTCCGGGCCTGACGACACGGGTAGTCTTCGGTGCCGGCAGCATGGCTCGCGTCGAGGAGGAAGTCCGGCGGCTCGGCCATGACAAGGTGATGGTGCTGTCGACATCGCATCAGAAGGGCGATGCGGAAAGACTGGCCGCAAGCCTTGGTGGCCTCGCGGCCGGGATCTTTGCCGGCGCGGTCATGCATACCCCTGTCGAGGTCACGGAAAAGGCCGTCGATGCCTTCCGCAGCAGCGGCGCTTCGGCGGTCGTCAGCCTTGGCGGCGGCTCGACCACCGGGCTCGGCAAGGCCATTGCCGTGCGCACCGGCGCCGACCAGGTGGTCATTCCCACCACCTATGCCGGCTCGGAAATGACCGACATCCTCGGCGAGACGGCGGCCGGTGAGAAGCCCACCCGCCGCTCGCCGGACATCCGCCCGGAGACGGTAATCTACGACGTTGATCTGACATTCAGCCTGCCGGTAGGCCTCACCGTCACCTCGGCGATGAACGCGATCGCCCATGCGATGGAGGCTTTCTATGCTCCCGATCGCAACCCGGTGATAGTGCTGATGTGCAGGGATGCCATGGTTGCCTTCCGGGACGGCATTCCAAGGTTGATCGGCAATCCGCAGGAGCGCGCAGCGCGGACGCAGGCGCTCTATGCTGCGTGGTGCTGCTCGACCGCGCTAGGCTATGTCTCGATGGCGCTGCATCACAAGCTGGCGCATGTCTTCGGCGGCTCGTTCGATACGCCGCATGCCGAAACCCACGCCATCCTGCTGCCCTACACGACCGCCTTCAACGAAGCGGCAGTGCCCGATCTGCTGCGCCCCATCGCCGAGGCATTCGGCGGCGGCTCGGCGGGCGGCGGGCTCTGGGATTTCGCACAGTCGGTCGGCTCTCCGCTGAGCTTGAAGGCGATCGGCATCGAGGAGACCGATCTCGACCGCGCGGCGGCGATCGCGGTCAAGAATGCCTATGCCAATCCGAGGCCAATCGATCCGGGATCGATAAGGGAACTCCTTCAGGTGGCGTGGGAGGGACGCCGTCCGGGGGCTTGAGAATAAAACAAGAGGGAGGAACTACAGTGATCACAAGACGCAGCCTACTGAAAGCCTCGGCGGCGACAGGCCTGGCGCTCGCCGGTTCGCGCCTGGCGACGCCGGCCATCGCGCAAGGCGCCAAGATCCGCCTGGGCTATGTTTCGCCGCAGACCGGGCCGCTTGCCGACTTCGCGGAGAGCGATGCCTACAACATCAAGGCCTTCCTCGCTTCCGAGGCAGGCAAGAACTTCGAGGTCATCGTCAAGGACAGCCAGTCGAATCCCAATCGCGCGGCCGAGGTGGCGAAGAGCCTGATCGTCGATGACGAGATCAACCTGATGCTCGTCGGCTCGACGCCCGAGAACACCAACCCTGTGGCCACCACCTGCGAGGCGGAGGGCGTGCCGGTCATCTCGACGATGGCGCCGTGGCAGCCTTGGTTCATCGGCCAGCAGGGCAATCCGGCCGATCCGGCGTCGTGGAAGCCTTTCAACTTCGCCTATCATTATTTCTGGGGTCTCGAAGACATCATCGCCGTCTACACCGGCATGTGGAAACAGCTTTCCACCAACGGCAAGGTGGGCGGGCTGTTCCCCAACGACGCCGACGGCAATGCCTGGGGCGACCCGAAGAATGGGTTGAAGCCCGGCCTCGACGCCGCCGGCTTCAGCCTTGCCGATCCTGGCCGCTATCAGAACCTTTCGGACGATTTCACCGCGCAGGTCAACGCCTGCAAAGCCGCCAATGCCGAGATCGTTACCGGGGTGGTCATTCCGCCCGACTTCACCACCTTCTGGAACCAGGCCCGCCAGCAGGGCTTCAACCCCAAGGCGGTGACGGTCGCCAAGGCGATCCTTTTTCCGCAATCGGTCGAGACGCTCGGCGATGCTGGCCACAACCTCTCGTCCGAGGTCTGGTGGTCGGCCTCGCATCCGTTCAAATCGTCGCTGACGGGCGAGAGTTCGGCCGAACTCGCTGCGGATTTCACCGCCAAGACCGGCCGTCCCTGGACCCAGCCGATCGGTTTTGTCCATTCGCTGTTCGAGGTGGCGGCCAATGTCATGGGCCGCGTGTCGGATCCAACCAATGCCGAGGCGATCGCGGCGGCGATAGCGGCCACCGACATGACGACGGTGGTGGGCAAAGTGGCCTGGAGCGGTGCGGGATTGCCACCTTTCGCCGCGAAGAACGTCTGCAAGACACCGCTCGTTGGCGGGCAGTGGCGCAAGAAGGCCGGTGGCGGCTTCGATCTGGTGATCGTCGAAAACGCCGGCGCCTCCGAGATACCCACCGCCGGCAAGATGGAAGCCCTGGCCTGACGCTGCCGAGGGCGGCTGATACCGCCGCCCTCGTTCGGCGCGACCCAAGGATGACAGTGATGATACTCAGGCTGGAAA
>NZ_RZOL01000583.1:0-2779 GCF_004022985.1 Mesorhizobium sp. M7A.F.Ca.ET.027.02.1.1
GGATCAGCCGGTCGGCCAGTTCGTCCCATGACAGGAACGTACCGTCGTCGCGAAGCTGCCAGGAGCCGGCATGGACCTCGTAGATCGAAATGGCTTCGCGCCGGTGATCGGCATTGCGCCAGAAATTGCGATGCGCCTCGTCGCCCCACTCATGCGCCGGCGGCACAGCCACGACCGAAGCGGTGGCCGGACGCAGTTCGGACTTTAAGGCGAACGGATCGGCCTTCAGCGGCAGCCTGACGCCGTCGGGGCCGATGATCTCGTATTTGTAGGGCCGGCCGGCACCGATATCGGGAATGAACACCTCCCAGATGCCGGTGTCGCGGCGATCCCGCATCGAGTGCCGGCGGCCGTCCCATTCGTTGAAATCGCCGACCACAGAGACACGCCGCGCATTGGGAGCCCAGACGGCGAAATGCACGCCCGTGGCGCCTTCGTGCTCGATGACATGGGCGCCGAGCTTGTCGAACAGCCTGAGATGCGATCCCTCGGCGATGTAGTAGTCGTCCATCGGCCCGAGCACCGGACCGAACGAATAGGGATCGGTCAGCCACCAGTCGCCGCCGGCATTGCGCGCGTGATAGCGAAGCGGTTGCCGCTTCTTGATCGAGAGCTTGCCTTCGAAAAAGCCGCCATCGTCGCGCCTGGACAATTCACCCGCGATGGTGCCGGTCAGCGTATAAGCGGTGACGAATTCGGCATTCGGAACAAAGCAGCGGGCCACAAAACCCTTCCCAGCCTCCTGGACACCGAGAATGGCAAACGGATCGCCATGCGTGCCGGCAACAATCGCCGCAACATCGCTGGCTGCCGCCAGTCCGTCCGGCCCGCTTGTCGCAGCGGTCGCGCGCGGCTTCTTCATCAGGCAGTGTCCCTCCCCAGGCACCGAGTGTTTGTTTCTAGTGGTGTGATCCGACTTTCAAGTCACACCACCGGGACCACACTGTTTGCGGCCTCATGCAATCACATCAGGCAGGCACGTTCCAGATTTCTTTCGCATATTGGCGGATCGTGCGATCGGAGGAGAACCAGCCGACACGCGCCACATTGCGGATTGCCCTGGCGTACCAGTCGGGACTGTTGCGCCAGACCGCATCGACCTCGCGCTGGGCGGTGGCATAGGCGTCGAAATCGGCGGCGACCATGAACCAGTCGCTGTTGTAGAGGCCGTTGACGAGGTCGCGGTAACGCTCCGGATCGTCCGGCGAAAAGACGCCCGACGAGACGGCAGCGACCGCTTGCGCGAGCTCAGATGATCCTTCGATGACGGCGCGCGGATCGTAACCGTTGTTGCGCCGCTCGGCGACCTCGGCGGTGGTCAGGCCGAAGATGAAGATGTTGTCGTCGCCGACGCATTCCTTGATCTCGACATTGGCACCGTCGAGCGTGCCGATGGTCAGCGCGCCGTTGAGCGCGAACTTCATGTTGCCGGTGCCCGACGCTTCCATGCCGGCAGTCGAGATCTGCTCGGAAAGGTCGGCCGCCGGCATCATGATCTCGGCCAGACTGACATTGTAATTCGGCACGAACACCACCTTCAGCAGACCGCGCACGGCCGGATCGCGGTTGATGACTTTTGCGACATCGTTGGCGAGTTTGATGATCAGCTTGGCATTGTGGTAGCTGGGCGCCGCCTTGCCGCCGAAGAATTTCACGCGCGGCATCCAGTCGCGCTCGGGGTGCGAGCGGATCTGGTCATAGAGGGCGATCGCCTCGAGAATGTTCAGAAGCTGGCGCTTGTATTCGTGGATGCGTTTGATCTGGATGTCGAAAAGCGCCGAAGGATCGACCTTGATGCCGAGCCGGTCGGCGACGAGGTTGGCCAATCGCGCCTTATTGGCGCGCTTGACGGCGGCGAACTTGTCGCGAAAGGCGGCGTCGCCGGCGAAACCGTCGAGATCCTTAATGGCGTCGATGTCATCGAGAAAACGGTCGCCGATCGCCTCACGGGCGAGCGACGTCAGTCCGGGATTGCATTGGATCAACCAGCGCCGCGGCGTGATGCCGTTGGTCTTGTTGTTGATACGATCGGGATAGAGCTTGTGCAGATCGGCGAACACCGTCTCCTTCATCAGGTCGGTGTGAAGAGCCGAAACGCCGTTGATGGAATGCGAGCCGACAAAGGCCAGATTGCCCATGCGCACCCGACGGTCGCCATTTTCCTGGATCAGCGAGATGCGGCCAATCTGCTCGTCCGAGAACTGGTTGGAAGCACGCGCCTCCAGAAGCACTTCAGCGTTGATGGCATAGACGATCTGCATGTGGCGCGGCAAAAGCCGCTCGAACAGCGGCACCGGCCAGCTTTCCAGCGCCTCGGGCAGCAGTGTGTGGTTGGTGTAGCCGAAGGTGCGCTGGGTGATATCCCAGGCCTGGTCGAAGTCCATGCCGTGGACGTCCATCAACAGGCGCATCAACTCCGCCACAGCGATGGCCGGATGAGTATCATTAAGATGGATCGCCGCCTTGTCGGGCAGCGACTTCAGGTCGCCATATTGGCTCAGATGGCGCTGCACGATGTCCTGCAGCGAGGCGGTAGAGAAGAAATACTCCTGCCGAAGCCGCAGTTCCTGCCCGGCCTTGTGGGAATCGGCGGGATAGAGCACGCGCGACAAGGCATCGGCCTTGTTGCTTTCGGCGAGCGCGCCGATGTGGTCGCCGGCATTGAATTTGTCGAGCAGGATCGGATCGATCGGCATGCCCGACCAGAGCCGCAGCGTGTTGACGCGATTGGCCCGCCAGCCGACGACGGGCGTGTCATAGGCGACGGCCAGCACATGCT
>NZ_RZOL01000584.1:0-2764 GCF_004022985.1 Mesorhizobium sp. M7A.F.Ca.ET.027.02.1.1
ATACCGTCCCGGACGCGATCAGCGCCGCATCGGCTTTGCCGAAAGCCTGCCATTTGCGCTGGGGATCGACGATGATCTCAGGCTTTTCATCCCAGCGGTTGACGGAGGATTTGACGAGGTCGGCGACATGCGGAACGGTCGGCAGCAGCAGCCGCAGGCGGTGACCACGCGCACGCAGAATCGACATCGTCTCGCCGAACGGGTCGAGCAGCCGCCGTACCTCGCCACGCCGCGAACCAGGCAGGACGAGCAGGGTCTTGACGCGATCAGGAGAAAGGTCGCGCGGTAGTTCCTGCGCCTTGGCTGCGGCCAGCAAACCCGCATCGTGGGTCAGGCGATGCCCGACATAGGTGCCCGGTGGCCCGCCGAGCCGCTCGAGCTCCTTGACCTCGAAAGGCAGGATGCAGAGGATGTGGTCGACATAGGGCTTCATCGCCACCGCCCTGCCCGGCCGCCACGCCCACACGCTCGGGCAGACATAGTGGATGATCGGAATCGACGGGTTGGCCGCACGCACCTTTTTGGCGACGCGCAACGAAAAGTCCGGACTGTCGATGGTGACCATGCAGTCCGGCTTTTCGTCGGCAACGGTCTTGGCCAGTTGGCTGATCCGCCGCATCAGGCGCGGCAGGTCGCGTAGAACGGCGCTGAACCCCATCAGGGCGATCTCGCCGGCATCGAATGGCGAGACCAGTCCCAGCGCCTGCAAATGACGGCCGCCGAGGCCGACGAGTTGCACCTCGCGCCCCACAGCCTGGCTGAGCGAGCGCACTATGTCGGCACCGAGCAGGTCGCCAGACTCCTCTCCGGCAACGATTGCGATCTTCAATGCCCTGTCAGCCATTGCGCGGCTCCGTGGCGGCACGCAGGCCAAGGACGAACAGGCCGAGTGCATTGGCGCGCGTGATGGTTTCAGGACCTTCGAGGATCAGCGAGCGTCCCGCCTCGACGGCAATGCCGGCGAGTCCGGCCGCGTGCGCTGCCTCGACCGTCTGCGGACCGATGGATGGAAGATCGGCGCGCAGTTCCTGACCGGGCTTGGCGCACTTGACGAGGACGCCGCGGGTCTTGCCCGCAATACGGCCGTGGCCGCGCAGCAGCTTCGCACGATCAAGCAGGCCGGCTGTTCCTTCGATGCCTTCCAGCGCGATTGCCCGGCCGCCAACCGCGATCGCCGCTTGGCCGACATCCAGCGCCCCGATGGCCTTTGCTGCCGCAAGGCCTGCCTCAATATCGCGCCAGTCCAATTTTCGCGGTTCGGCCTTGGTCAGCACGCCTTCGGCGGCGACAAGATTCGGCACTACTTCGTGGGCGCCAACGACCTTTACTCCGCGCGCTTCGAGGCCTCGTGCCAAGACCTTCAGAAGACCATCGTCGCCACGCGCGAGCGCCATGACGACCAAAGGAATCACCGCGAGCAGGCTGAGACTGGGGCGCAGCGCAAGCAATCGCGGCCGGCGCTTGATCTCGCCTGCAAGCACCAGATGGGTGATCCGGTGCCGCCGCAGCAAAGGGACGAGCGAGCCTATACCTTCCAGAGCGAGGCTTTCGTGATCGTATCGGGAGAGTTCCGCGATGCGGTCGACCTCGCCTTCCATCAGGATGACGAAGGGCGGATAACCTTGTTCAGCCGAACCGGCCGCGACTTCGACCGGCAGACTGCCGCCGCCGGCAATGATGCCGACCCTGGAGCCCGGCGGAAGATCAAGACGCGCAGCCGCTGTCTCAGTCTTCGTCATCGACATCGTCGCCATCGCCGCCCTTGAGCGACGGCACAGCATAGTGCCGCTTGCCGCGACTGGTGATGAAATCGATGATCTTCATGGCGGTCGGCGACGACGCGAACTCCGCCTTGGCGAATTCGATGTTCTCGCCAACGGTGCGGGAACGATCGAAGATCATCCTGTAAGCCTTGCGCAGCACAAGTATTTCGGACCTTGGCAGGCCGGAGCGCTTGAGGCCGATGATGTTGAGGCCGCGCAGGCTGGCGCGGTTGCCGACCGCTATGGCAAAGGGGATGACATCGCCGACGATCGCGGAGCAGCCGCCGAGAAAGGCGTTGTCGCCGATGCGGACAAACTGATGCACTGCGGTCAGGCCGCCGATATAGACATTGTTGCCGACCTCGCAGTGGCCGCCCAGCGTTGCGCCATTGGCGAACGTCGCATTGTTGCCGACGACGCAATCATGGGCGATATGGGCGTAGGCAAGGAAATTGCCATTGTCGCCGACCGTCGTCTCGCCGCGGCTGGAATCGGTGCCGAGATGCATGGTCACGCCTTCGCGGATCGTGCAGTTCCTGCCGATGACCAAGGTGGTGCGACCGCCCTTGTGCTTGGTGTTCTGCGGCGGTGCGCCCAATGTCGCCATCGGATAGACCTTGGTCGAGGCGCCGATCGACGTCGCGCCCATCACCGAGACATGACTGACCAGTTCGACGTCGTCGCCGATCACCACATCGGCACCGACATGGCAGAACGGCCCGATGCGTGCACCTTGGCCGATTTGGGCGCCTTCCTCGACAATGGAGGAAGCATGAATGGATGTCTTGATTTTCATAAGCACTCGATCGTCAGTCGCTGGTGACCATCATGGCTGAAATCTCGGCCTCGGCCGCCTTGGCGCCGTCGACCATGGCTTCACAAGCGAATTTGAGCAGGTTGCCGCGTTTCTTGATTTTCTTGACATGGATCTTCAACTGGTCGCCGGGAACCACCGGTTTGCGGAATTTGGCGTTGTCGATGGTCAGGAAATAGACCAGCGA
>NZ_RZOL01000585.1:0-2746 GCF_004022985.1 Mesorhizobium sp. M7A.F.Ca.ET.027.02.1.1
GATCCCGGACGATGCCGTCGCGGTGGCCGTCACCAGCGCCAATGCCATGCGTCATGCGCCGGAAGAAATAATCGCGACGCTCGCCGCCTTGCCTTGTCATGCGGTCGGCAAAAGGACGGCGCAAGCGGCGCGTCGAGCGGGGTTTTTGTCGGTCAGTGAAGGCCCGGGCGATGCGGAGGCGCTGGCCGACAGTCTCGCCGTCGATTTTTCTGGAAAGACGATTGTCTATCTCTGCGGACGCGTGCGTTTTCCGGCGTTCGAACAGAGGCTCGGGACGGCGGGCGTTCGGGTCCAGGCCGTCGAGACCTATGACACGCTGGCAGTGGGGTATTCGGACGAAGTCATCCTCGGACGCCTGTCGGGGCAACCTGCCGACGCGGTGTTGCTCTATTCAGCCAAGGCGGCGGCGGCGATGCGGACCTTGGCAAGACGGACCGCTCTGCGCGTTCTCTTCGAAAAAACATGGGTTTTTGCGCTTTCCGCTCGCATCGCCGAAGCCTTCGACGATGTCGCCGGCGAAAGGATCCGCATCGCCGCGCAGCCTGACGAGGAGGCACTGCTGGCGCTTTTGCAGGCGCCGCGCTGAGCCGCGTCATCACACCGCCCCTTTTCACCGCTTGGTGATGTGCTAGACCCTTTCTGAACCATCATGCGCCGCCAGGCGTTGAGACGAAGCGAATTGTGCGGAGCCCAGGCATGGTCAAGACGCCGAAGATGCGACACTCGAAAATCCGCCGCGAGCCGGTGACCATCGATCTCGAGCCGGGCGCCGTCTCACGCATCGCCGACGAGGACGCCGCCACGCAGGAGGCCCGGACAGACGAGGCGAAGGCCGAGGAAGCAGCGAACGCTTCGCAGCCCGAGGTTCCCGAAGAGCCGGTTCACGCCGACCAGACCGATCTCGAGCCCTGGGAGCATGCCGACGCACGGGCCGAACCGGAGCAGCCGTCGGCAGCGGCGACAAAGCCCGCTAGCGAGGCCGAGATCCCCTATCCCGGATCGTCCGACGAGCCCGGATCGTCCCACGGTCCCGGATCGTCCGATGCGCCGGCCGGCAAGACCAAAGCCTACGACTACAGTTTCGAGGACGCATCGGCGAAGCGCACGCAGACCGACGGCAACAAGGCGAAACCCGAGACACGGGACGAGAAAATGGCGCCACCCCTTGAAAAGCGCGGCGGCCTCAACGGCGTCGCCGCCGGCATCATCGGCGGCGTCATCGCGCTGGTCGGCGCCGGCGGGCTGCAATTTGCCGGCCTGCTTGGCGCGCCGGGTTCCGGTGCCGGCGTCTCGCTCGATGGCGTCAACGGCGACATCGCCTCGCTGAAGACCGAAATCGCCGGTTTGAAGGACGCCGGCGGCAACGGCGATGGAGCGGCGAAGATGGTCGGCCTGTCCTCGGGCCTTGAACAGGTCAAGGCCGATGTGGCGGCGCTGAAATCGGCTGTCGAGAAAGGTGGAGCAGGCGACGCGGCCGGGGTCGCCGCACTGGGCGACAAGGTCGCGCAGATCGAGACGGCGGTCGCCGCCCTCGGCAAGGCCGGCAGCTCGGCGCCGGTCGATCTCGGTCCGCTCAACGAGAAACTGGCTGGCCTCGACGCGCTGGTGAAGTCGGCCGGCGAGGCTACGACGGCGCAGGAGGGCCGGCTGACAGCGCTGGAGCAGTCTGTGTCGCAGCTGTCCGGCAAGGTCGAGGCGGCGGCGGGGCAGCCGAAGGTAGCGCTTGCCATCGCGGCGTCGGCCTTGAAGGCGGCGCTCGAGCGTGGCGGGCCGTTTTCGGCCGAACTCGAAACCCTCGCGGCAATTTCGCCCGATGCGCCGCAGCTTGCGGCACTGCGCCCCTATGCTGAAAAGGGCGTTCCGACCCGCGCCGAGATCGCATCGCAGGCTGATGCCGCCGCCAATGCCATGGTCACTGCCGCGACGCCCGTCGATGAGAATGCCGGCTTCCTGCAGAATCTGATGTCGAGCGCCGAATCGCTGGTCAAGGTCAGGCCGATCGGCGCCGTCGAAGGCGCCGGCGCACCGGAAACCGTCGCGCGCATGGAGGCGGCGGTCAACCAGGGCGACTACGCGAAGGCACTCAGCGAGTATGAAACGCTGCCCGAGGCCGCCAAGGCCGCTGGCGCGGACTTGGCCGGCAAGCTGAAGGCACGCATCGAGGTCGAAACCCAGGTCGATGCGCTGATCTCGGGCGCGATGAAGGCATGAGGGCAACACAATGATCCGCCTGCTCGCCTTCCTCATCGTCGTTTTCGCGCTCGGGCTGGGCTTTGCCTGGCTGGCCGACCGGCCGGGCGACATGGTCGTCACTTTTAACGGCTATCAATACCAGGTCAGCCTGATGGTGGCGGCGGTGGCCGTCGTTGCCGTGGTCGCCGCGGTGATGATCCTGTGGTGGCTGCTCAAGTCGCTGTGGAACAGCCCCTACACCATCTCGCGCTATTTCCGTGTCCGCCGCCGCGATCGTGGCTATCAGGCGCTGTCGACCGGCATGATTGCCGCCGGCGCCGGTGATGGCGCGCTGGCCCGCAAGAAGACCAAGGAAGCCGCCAAGCTGATCCGTTCCGACCAGGAGCCGCTGATCCACCTGCTGGAAGCGCAGGCGTCGCTGCTCGAAGGCGATCATGAAAGCGCGCGACAGAAATTCGAGAGCATGCTCGACGATCCCGAGATGCGGCTGCTGGGCTTGCGGGGGCTTTATCTGGAAGCCGAACGGCTCGGCGACCGCAACGCCGCCAGGCAT
>NZ_RZOL01000586.1:0-2737 GCF_004022985.1 Mesorhizobium sp. M7A.F.Ca.ET.027.02.1.1
GGCCATCGTCCGCTCCGAGCTCTGGAACGCAGCAAGGCACGTCGACCCGAAGTCGCTGCCGACGCCCGGACAGATCCTGGAAATCACCAGCCGCAGGAACATCGACGGCGAGACCTACGACAAGGAATGGCCGGAACGGGCGAAGAAGACGATGTGGTAGGTCCGGGCTGAAAGGCCGTCACGCCTCTTTCAGCACATCATAGATCTTGCGCATCTGCTCGCCGATCATGTCGCATTGCTCCGGCGTCGACTGGCTCATCGCCTTCTCGATCAGCGCCATATGCACTTTCAGCGCCTGCATCAACAGCGCCTCGCCAGCCTCGGTGAGGGCAAGCCGCAGGATGCGCTTGTCCTTCTCGTCGCCTTCGCGGCGCAGCAGGCCACGCGCTTCCAGCTGCGGCAAAAGCATGGTGATGTTGGAACGGCCGACGAGCAGCTTGCGGGCAAGATCGTGCTGCGACATGCCGGGGTGGCGATAGAGGTTCATCAGCACGTCGAGCTGCGCCGGTTTCAAATCGAGCGGCGCAAGCTTTACCGCCAGCGTGCGCTCCAGCACATGGCAGGCGCGCGCCACCGCGACCCAGTTGCGGAAACGCGGATTATCCCAAGGCAGCTCTTGTTTATTGTTCATCTTTGAACTATTATGTTCATGCTTGAACGTATGGATGGATTTTCACTATGGCATCATTCGGGCTGAAGGTCATCCGGGGCGTGTTCGGTGCGGCAGAGCGTGTCGCGCCGCGGCTTAGCGGACGCGCGGCGTTCGAATTGTTCTGCCGCACCCCGAATGTCAAGGCGCTCAGCGATGGCGAGCGCCGTGCTGTCGACCGTGCGGCCGGGTTCATGACCGAGGCGCGTCATCACCGGCTGAAGACCGCGACCGGCTGCGTCATGGTGCACGAGTTCCGCCCGGAGCCGGGCAGGGCGGCCGCCGGCACGGTGCTCGTCGTCCATGGCTGGCGCTCGCGCACCGAATATATGCGCGCCTTGATCGAAGGTTATCGCGCCGCCGGCCACCGGGTCGTTTCGCTTGACCTGCCCGGCCACGGCCAGTCGCAGGGCCGGCGCCTGAACATGGTCAATGCGGTGGATGCGGTGCGGGTTGCCGGCGAATGGTTCGGCCCCTTCGTGGCGGCGGTCGGCCATTCCTTCGGCGGCGCCGTCGCCGCCAACGCCATCGCCGGTTCGGTCAAGAACATCCCGCCACTGGCGGCCGGACGCCTGGTGCTGATCGCGGCGCCAAGTTCCCTGCCGGCGATCTTTGCCGACTTCAGCCGCATGCTCAATGTCGGCCCGCGCTCGCAAGCCGCCATGGCGGACCGGGTCGAGCATCTTTCCGGCCGACCCCTGCACGAATTCACCGGCGACCGTCAGCTCGCCCAGGCGCCGGTGCCGACCCTGGTCATCCATGCGCAGGACGACCGCGAAGTCTCGGCCGATCATGCAAGGCGCTATGCCGGCGCCGGCGGCCATGTGCGGCTCTACTGGGCCGACGGGCTCGGCCACCGCCGCATTCTCGCCGACAAGGGCGTGGTCGAACGCGCGGTTGGCTTCGTGGCGAATCGCGAGCCATTGCTGCTGCACTGAGCGGCGGTCGAGATTATTTCTTCTTCTCGCCGGGTTCGACCGGCAGTCCGGCGGCCTTCCAGGCGGTGTAGCCGCCAAGGATGTGCCTGACCGGCGAAAGCCCCATGTCCTGCGCCGTCTTTGTGGCCAGCGCCGTGCGCCAGCCACCGGCGCAGAAGAACACGAAGCTCTTTCCCGAGGCGAAGAACGGCTTGTGGTAAGGGCTTTCGGGGTCGATCCAGAACTCCAGCATGCCGCGCGTGACATGCTTGGCGCCGGGAATCTTGCCGTCGCGTTCCACTTCGCGTGGATCGCGCAGATCGACGAAGATGGTGTCTTCATCGTCGATCAGCCCGGCCGCCTCCTCCGGCGAAACCACCTCGATCACGGCGTTCGCCTCGTCCAGCAGCTCGCGATAACCCTTTTTCACGCTCTCATCCCTCCCGGCCTTGCTGGCGGATTTCGAGCACACCAGCCGGCGTTTGTCACGCCGCGCTGCCGCCGGCCAGCGTCCTCCAGGCCGCCATGGCCCCGGCTACCGTCGCCAGCAGGGCATTATGTGAGGCACCGTCACGCGCCTGGATCGACATGCCGTGCTGGACCGTGGCGAAGAAAGTCGCGGCAGCACTAGAGTCGAAATCCGCCGGCAATTCGCCTTCGGCAACGCCGCGCTCCAGACGCTTCTGCAGTGCGGTGTGGTTTTCGGCGCGACGACGGCGCAGGTCGTCGCAGATGGCGCCGCGGCTCGAATCCTGATGCAGTGCGCCCAGCGTGATCAGGCAGCCCTGCGGACGATCGCTCTGCGCATAGGCCCTCGCCGTCAGGCTCAGGAATTGTTCGATCGCCTGCCGCGCGGTCGGAGCTTCCTCCAGCGCCAGCCAGATGTCGGCACCCTCGGTGTGCGAGTAAAAATCCGTCGCCTCCAGGAACAGCGCCTCCTTGCTGCCGAAGGCAGCGTAGAGGCTGGGCGAGTTGATGCCCATGGCGGCGGTCAGCTCGCTCATCGATGCGCCTTCGTAACCACGGGCCCAGAACACCTCCATCGCGCGGCGCAGGGCTGCGGTTCGATCGAAAGTGCGGGGGCGGCCTCGTTCCGACATGATGCTCTTTTCTGTGTTGATCGATACATAATTAGGTTGACGCCGACGGGCAAGGCTGACAGGTATTTATG
>NZ_RZOL01000587.1:0-2734 GCF_004022985.1 Mesorhizobium sp. M7A.F.Ca.ET.027.02.1.1
GGGCCTGAATAACTGAAGGCCCAGTTTGCGCCATGAATCGCAATCAGCACGGCGACGGCGCCGCGGAAAATCCAACTCTCCGCGTTACGAGCCCGAAAGAACCAACCTGCTGCAGATCGGATCACAAAGTCGACTGTATCCCAACGCATGAGCGGCTCCTCTCAGTTGGTCGTCAGTTCGACAGGCTCCGGAACCTGACCACGCCGATGAAGGCTTGCGGAGGAAACGAAGCGACGAAAAAATCCAATTTTCACGATCAGGAGCACGGCGAAGTCGATATCCCTTTCTCCGTCGACCAAATCCTGCATCGAATGAAGATCGGTGACGCTCGGACGCGCCGAAAAACTCGGATGCGAGTGCCATTCGCCGAGATAATTGAACGTCTGATAGTTGTGGCCGGTCCGATCGAAGAACTTCTCCAACGCCTGCCGGTGCTGGTCGGCGTCGCGAACGAAGTGAGCCCGTTCTCCCGAAATCTCGTCCAGAGAAAAGTCGACGACCACAAAATGACCGCACGCGACCTCCTGCCCCATGAGGATGCCGCCGATCTCACGCGACCTGGCTCGTCGAAGAGCCTGCTTCATACGATCGCGCACCTCATGGGAGACTCCCACCCGGATCACGCTGCCACTTCCGGGAAAAGAGAGGCGAGAAGCTCCTTAAGGTCCTCCTTCGATGCACCTCCTTGCGCTTCGCCCCACTTTCCTTCCGGCTGAAGGTCGATCGGCCAGGTATCGAAGGCTGCCCGGAAGATCCATTCCGCCGCCAGTCCGATCGCATAGGCAGAGGACGGAAAGATGCTTTGCTCGCGCGTCAGGATATCCAACGCCAATCTGGACGCGTGGCCAGCGATGACACTGACATCGGCGTCGTCGGCCATGAGCTGGGGGCCTTGCTCCCGCTGCGCTCCATAGTCCGCTTGAGCCGCAGACGCCCATGGCACGCCATGGCCATCGCACCAGGCGCGGATCTGGCCCCGGGCAATCGTCGGGATCGGGTCGAGCTCTGGCCTCGCCCTCGCGACGATACCTCCGATCCCGCCAGCAAAGACCTCGCACCAAACCATCGGTTTGCGGTGCCGGCGCGCGACAGCCGCCACCAGGTTGAACGCGCGCGGATCGGCGGTCGCATCGATCAGCAGGTCGGCCTGCGCCAGTTCCTCCATGACGGACTCGGTCGTTCCGGCACTCTCCTGCTGACCGAGCGCCACGCGCCGCATCGAAATCTCGGCATTGGCGACAATGTTCTTGAGGCGAGCCGTCAAGGAATCGACCTTATGTTGGCCAATCGCCCGTGCGTCGAGGTCATTCCTGACGAGATTTGCTGAGAAGAAGATATCGTCATCGACGAGCGTGAATTTTCGGACGCCGGACCTTGCAAGTGTGGTGGCGATCTTCGATCCGACGGAACCGCACCCGACAATCGCGACCCGCTTCTGTGCAAGAGCGGCGTGGCCCGCCGGCAGACGGCCAGATGCGTCGGGTGCAATGATCATCTTGTAGCCGAAAACAGTCTGCTTGCCCTCGTGCGGATAGAGGTTCAGCGCGATCCACCGGTCTGCGTCCCCGAGCAGCACGAAACCGTCAAAGGGATTGTCCGGAAGCTGCTCAACAAGTTCGGGAAACTCGGCAGGCAGCAGCTCGGCGAAACGTCCCGGATTTGCCCGGAAGGTGTCGATCTCCCGCGTTGTTCGAAAGGCGAACCCCTTTGTGATTGTGGAGCGTGAAGGCTCTGGACCGCTGTGCGACCATATCGAGCCTCCGTCTCCTACACTGATGAGAGACGCAACCCAGGTCGGTTTTTCGAGCCGGTCCCAGGCGGTGATGGGTACAGGGGCATCGACTGGAAGCCCTACGAGAACTTCGATAGCGTCTCGGTCAAGCACGAACCTCATCTGCTCGCTGCGGGCGTCGCGACCAACCGAGGCCTGATGAGCCGACCGCACGACGCCATCTTCGTCTCCCTCCGGGCTCTCGCCCGACAGGAGACGATATGCGCTCTCGGCCATCATCGCGCCGGTGATCGCCGGATCCCAATTGTCCGGCCG
This sequence comes from Mesorhizobium sp. M7A.F.Ca.ET.027.02.1.1, assembly GCF_004022985.1. Classification (NCBI taxonomy): domain Bacteria; kingdom Pseudomonadati; phylum Pseudomonadota; class Alphaproteobacteria; order Hyphomicrobiales; family Phyllobacteriaceae; genus Mesorhizobium; species Mesorhizobium sp. M7A.F.Ca.ET.027.02.1.1. The sequence continues at coordinate 2,048 of NZ_RZOL01000587.1, forward strand.
GAATTCGAGGCAGAGCTCTCCCCCAGCCCCGTACTGGTGCGACGAAAGCCGCTTGCCGTCCCGCGACAGCACCATCGGCGGCGTATCCGGGAAGGTCGACGGATACGCCATGAAGAGGCCGAACGTCTCACCATTGTGCTGGATGTCGAAATCCACGATCAACTGAAGATCGTCGCCGACCCTCCAACCGACACCCGACAACCATCCGGCGCGCTCCAGCAACTGTGCGAGCGCGACCTGCTCGGCCCTCGCACGGGAAGCGTTCGTCAGCCACCAGCTCATGCAAATCCCTTCGGCGTCGTTGGCACCCGAGGCGCGTTTCCGAAGGTCGGGATAGCCGCCGCGGGGGCAACGGACGCCGTGCGCAGGAGCCCTCCACCATTTCCGCGGATCCTTGCCACTGCCCGATCGGTTAACGCCGTGCCCATCCGAGCAGAGACCGCTTCGTTCATGCCCTGCAACATCGTAGCGCGGGCGGCGCGACCAAAATCCTGCCGAGCCTGTTCGAGCCAACGGAAGAAGGCCTGCGCCTTGCGCGGGTCCTTCTCCCATTTGTCAGCGAAGTTCTCAAACGCGTCGGTGGGGTTCGGAATGACATACTTGGTGCCATCGTGACGGATGTACCGGTCCATGCCCTCCAGGATCGAAAAGAGTGCGCCGGCGATCGTGTCCTGTTCCCCGTACGCG
>NZ_RZOL01000588.1:0-2729 GCF_004022985.1 Mesorhizobium sp. M7A.F.Ca.ET.027.02.1.1
GCGCGGCTTGGCCAGCTTGCCGACGAATTCTTCCATCGAGGCCGCCCCTGACGCGCCGTCGGTCACCAGGGCGGCGACGCTGGCCGGGTTGATGTCGTAGACGACGCATTCGTGGCCGTCGCGCATCAGGCGCCGGACCATGTTGGCGCCCATCCGGCCCAGTCCCATCATTCCGATCTGCATGGTTTCGTCCCTGTTTTCTAAGAGATTTGCGGGGTTATCGAGGGAAGGTCTACTGGCTGTGATCTACTGGCCATCTTGGTCGCCCGATATGACGGAGAAGTCGACATTCTCCCAATCGCCGGTCGCGGGCCAGAAAAAAGTGAAGAGCAGCGTGCTTCCCTCGGGGAGGCTTGCCGCGGGCAGATCGGCAAGATGGATGCCGAAGGCGTTCTCCACCGTATGGCTGTCGTGGGCGGTCGCCCAGTTGTCGGTGCTCCAGTGGACTGTAGCCGGGTCCAACAATTCGACGCGCAACGTCTTGCCCTCCGGCATGGTGCGGATCTTGTTGTTGAACCGCCATGTCCTGAACGGCGATACGGTCTTGTCCTCGATATAGCGCTTGACGCCTTGCGGCGGCATGTCGAAGACCGCGCCGTCGCGCAGCGAGCGCAGCAGCTTGATATGCTCCGAATGCGCCCAGACCAGCGGCATGGCGCTGCCCGAGGGTCGGCCATGCAGCAGTTCGCGCTCCGGCAGATCGGCGCCGTCCCAGACCTGCTCCGGCAATAGGCCGCCCGGCCCGGCCGAGCCTTCCAGCGCAGCCAGCAGGCTTGCCGCCTTTTCCCTGCGCCCCGCCGCCAGCTCGTAGTGGGCGCGTTCGCCGGCCAGCAGCGGCCAGGGGCGACCCTGGCCGGTGCCATCGAAAGGCGCGCCGTCTTCGTGCTCGCCATAGCCGTCACCATTGTAGCGGTACCAGAGCGGCCCTTGCGGCAGATCGCAGCGCAATTGCGCGTCGATGACCTTGACCGTGTCTGTCATGCGCGGGTCGTCGGCCGCCCGCAGACCGAAGCGGACAAGTGCCAGTGCATCCGGGCTGACGATCTCCTTGGCGGGCCGATCCGTGTCGCCGGGCGGCCGGTTCTTGATCGGGACATAGCCGTCCTTCGGCGAACCGGCCTCGGCGCTGTCGGGTGGTGCTATGCGGACATAGTAGCCTTCGACGCCGACTTGACTGCAGATCGCCGTGCCGGTGACGTAGGTCCAGCGCTCGACCTGGTCGTTCCAGACGTCTGATGTCTCGCGCAGATAGGTCGCGGCGTCTGTCTTGCCGCAAGCGTCGAGCAGGTCTGCCGCGGCAAGCAGTGCGGCGATTTCGACGGCGAGCGTGAACGGGCTGTAGCCGGCATCCTCTTCCCAGCGGTCCTCGCCGGTGACGGGTCCGTTGCGCACGACATAGCCGGCGGCGCGCTCGATCATCGGCAGGAAGGTCATGAGCCTGGCGCGCGGCAAATGGCCGGCGCGGCGCAAAGCATCGGCCAGCAGCAGCGGAAAGGCGCATTCGTCCATCTGGATGCCGGGCCAATAGGCCGATCCGTCGAGCCAGGCGTTCTGCGGCCAATGGCCGTCCGGCTGCTGGATGGAGCTGAGGTAATCGAGGATTTGCAGGGCCGAGGCAGCATCGCCGGCAGCAAGAAAGCCGCCCGCCGTCTCGACCAGATCGCGCGGCCAGACCAGATGGTAGCCGCCGAGGTCGTCGTCACCCCTGTTGAAGCCCCACGGGATCGACAGGCTGGCGACCGCGGCGCCCGGTGTGGCGATCGACCGGTGCGTCGCCAGTACCGCGGTGCTGGTGCGATAGCTGTTGATACCCGATGATGCCGTGTGTCGATCAAGCGGCAGCAGGCCAGTCTGCCAATTGCGCCAGTTCTGAAGATAGGATTTCGCCGCGGGTTCAAAACCCTGCTTCAGGCTGGCGAAAGCATGTTCCGCGGCCTCGTCCGATGTCGCGCCGAACCCAAGCGCCAGCAAGGCCTTGGTCTCTGTGGCGGAAAAGCCGATCTCGCCCGTCAGCGCGACATTGCCGTCCTCGGCCCGCTGGTATGCAGCGTCGAGCTCACCGGTGTCGTGGAGTTGCTGCCAACCGTCGGAAGAACCGACATAACCGGCCGAGCCGGTGCGCCAGGGCTGCGACGAGGCCAGCGCCAGGCAAGAGCCGCGTCCCGAGGCGAACAGCACGGGCTTTCCCTCCTGCTCGCCGACCCAGGCGGTGTTGCCCATGCCGGCATTGACCAGATGCGGCGCCAGAAGCGCGTAGACGCGGTAGCCACCGGGCACCCCTTTCAGCGCCGTGAAGGTGATTTCCTGCAGCAGAGCCGGGCGCGCCGGGTCGGCGAGGATGCGCTTTTCGATCCGCCAGGCGCCGTCGCTCGCCGTGTTGACCAGCCTGTAGGCGGGCACGCCGTCCTCGAACGGTTCGATCGTATGCAGGGCATCGCGTTTCTCTTCCGAAAAATAGCCGCCGGGACCGGTGACGATCAAGCCGAGGTCGCGGGTGCAGGCGCTGTCGACGCGCGGATAGTAGACTTCGTTGAGGATGCCGTGGCTGATCGTAAACCAAATCCGGCCGGCCGGCGAAAGCGACGTTCCGACGCCACTCTTGGCGCTTGATGTCCAGCGCGCCGGAATTCCCGGGGCGCCCGGAGCAACGTTTTGCGTCACTGGCATTCTGTTTCGGTCTCCTGGGCTCCTCCCTAGACCAGGACGCGAACCCTTTACAATCATTGCAC
>NZ_RZOL01000589.1:0-2719 GCF_004022985.1 Mesorhizobium sp. M7A.F.Ca.ET.027.02.1.1
CCAGCGTCCGCTAGAACAGAGCTCAAGCGCGCCGCGTAAATGCGAGGCGCTTCAGGAGAAACCCGGTCGAGTCCCCACCCTCCCCGTCCCCAACGACCGGGTGAAAGGAGCCGGCCCCGTCCCCGGGCCGGCTCCGCCATTTCTGGCGGAGAATCGAAAACCAATCAGCCTGCGGTAGGCTGAAGATCCCAATCTCATTCAGTCGAATCGTCCCGCCTTCCCACGCCCGGAAGATCGAGGCACTATAGGCCGTCAGTTTCGCCTTCTGGATCACGGCCATGTTGGAAATCCCGGAAGATCGATGCGAGCGCCATCGCCTGTTCAACGTTATCGACGATGCCTTCAAGGCCGGCGACTTCGAGGGCCTCGGCGTGGCGTTGGGCGGCTCTTCCCGCTGGTTCGACGAGCGCATGCCGTTCGAGCTCGGCCTCGGGCATCCGCTGGAATATGCGATCTATTGGAGCCCCGTCGGCTTCATCTCGTCTTTGCTGGATGCCGGCTCGAATCCAAACTATCAGGATCACGGCGGGTTTCCGTCCATCATTGCAGCGCTGTCCACCGACCGCGCCGACCGGCTGGACATCGTGCGGGTGTTGATCGACGGCGGTGCCGACCCCAACATGCGGGGCGTCAACGACTGGACTCCGCTGCACTATTCGGTGGCCATCCGCAGTGTCGATGCGATCGGCCTGCTTTTGGCGGCGGGCGCCGACCCGGTGCTCGAAACCCGCATCGATGACTACAGGAACGTGATCGAGGAAGCCGAGATTGCCGGCTTTGAAGGCGGTGCTTCCTTGCTGCGCGATGCGATGGCCGGGCGCAACTGACGGACAGTGAGTTGGGGCGCTACGAAACCACCGCCAGCAATGCCAGGCTGACCTCAAACCTTCTTCAACCCCGCCTTGAAGCGCTTGCCGTTGGCGACATAGTGCGCCGCCGAACCGCGCAACCTTGCAACGGCCGCGTCGTCCAGCACCCTGATCGCCTTGGCAGGTGAACCGACGATCAGCGAATTGTCCGGAAATTCCTTGCCTTCGGTGACCAGCGCACCGGCGCCGACCAGGCAATTCCTGCCGATTTTCGCGCCGTTCAGCACGATGGCACCCATGCCGATCAGGCTGTTGTCGCCGATCGTGCAGCCATGCAGCAAGGCGCGGTGGCCGATCGTGCAGCCTTCCCCGATCGTCAGCGGGAAACCGGGATCGGTGTGCATCACCGTATGTTCCTGCACATTGGTGTCGGCACCGATGACGATGGGCTCATTGTCGCCGCGGATGACGGCGCCGAACCAGAAGCCGGCATTGCGTCCGACCCTGACGTCGCCGATCAGCGTCGCATCGGGCGCGATCCAGTTCGAATCCGCATCGGCGAAGCTGGGCTCTGTTCCATCGATCGCATAAAGCGGCATTTCTGGTCTCCGAATCGTCTCAGCCTGGCAGCTCGGACCCTAGGAGACGGACCGTCCATGAGGCAATGGCAAGCACGACGACGCCCAGCGCCAAGGTCCACGCAATTGCCGTGCAGCCGCAGGACATCAGCGCCAACGTTGAAATGCGGCGCTGACGCCGGGCATCGATGGCATCATTGACCAGCATGAAGGGTCCGGCACAGGCCGTGGCGAGCAGCGAGCGCAAGACATGTGACGGCGACACATAGGGTTCGGTGAAGGCGACCTTGCGGCCCGACACCAGTTCCATAGCCGATCCGGCCAGCCCGCAGGCCGTCAACCCGACGGCAAAAGCAAAGAGTGTGAGTTCCAGCGGTCCCATCTTAACTTTCCATTTACCATGAAATTGCACAGTCGTTCCACGCAGGCTGCAAGAGCCGTGCCGTACGATGTGTGCCGCCCAGGGACACTGGAGGCGGACGGACGGCCCGAGATCCGAGGACTGAGATGAAGCAGGCAGCGCTCGCCAACGAACTCACTGTGGTCGATTCTAGGCTGATGAAGCGGGTGCTCTACGGATTCGCGGCGCTGGCCCTGCTTTCAGCAGCGATCAGCCTTGCAGGCAAATGGTTTGGCCATTCGATCGCCATGGCCGGATACACCGACGACGCAACGATGCACCAGGTGGTGATCGGCAACAATGTCATCACGGTCCCGACCAACGCCATCCGTTTCGCCCAGGCCCGGCGCGACGGCATCGCCTCGCGGCTCGACCTCTATCTGCGCTATCCCCAGATGGACGGCTACAGCGAGGCCGCGCGGGATGATTTCAACCATACGGGAACAGCCAAAAGCATCGTCTTCCTGTCCTTCGAACAGCAGATGATGTCGCGTGACATGAGTGGCCGCTTCGCGCCGATCTACAGCGCGTTGATCACCCAACCCGGCATTGTCGGGCCTGGCGGCACGATGATTTATGGTTTCAACGAGAAATCAGGCTATCTGAACGAGGTGCTGGTTGTCGGCAATCGCCCCGGCAAGGAGCCGTTCGTGGCCCGTTGCCTGAGCGGACCGAGTGCCGACCAATCGCTGGCGCCTTGCGAGCGCGACATCCAGGTCGGCGACGAACTCAGCCTCACCTATCGCTTCCCAAGGGAGTTTCTGGGCAATTGGCAGGCGCTCGACGCGGCAATCGCCACCGAAGCGGGGCGCGTTCTGAAGGCGGGACATTAAGAAAGCCTCGGAAACTCCGGCCGGCCGCATTCGAGGCGGAGCCGGCCGAGCGCAAAATCGCTGGCTCAGGCCAGATCGATGTCGAGGATCGCCATCGAG
>NZ_RZOL01000058.1:0-22835 GCF_004022985.1 Mesorhizobium sp. M7A.F.Ca.ET.027.02.1.1
GTTGTCGGCCAGTCTTTTGACGGCATGGTGGCTGAACTTGCGGCACTCGGCGACAGCCTCGACGGGATCGAGGATCGCATCGTCTGCGACGCATGGCACAATGAACGGCGATCCCTCGTCGACGCGCGCCGGCATCTGGTGGTGATCCACAGGCAGATGGCGACGTTGACCAATCTGTTTCGCCATCTCGACCACTCGCACCGTAACGACCTGCCCGACAGCATCAACGACATGGCCGCGCGTCTTTCACACAGGGCGCAGACGCTGCACTATGATGGCGAACAATTGCAGGCACGCGCCCGGCTGTTGCAGGACGAGCTTATGGCCAAGCTGACGACGCAGTCGAACCGGCTGCTGTACGTACTGTCGGTGATGACGGCGGTGCTGTTGCCGATGACCATTATCTCGGGCCTGTTCGGCATGAATGTCGGCGGCCTGCCGCTGGTCGACACGCCAATGGGCTTCTGGGTGGTGACGGCGGTAGCGATGGTGATCGCGGGCGCGACCTATCTCTTTGTCAGGCGGCTCGGACAGATGTAACGCCCGCCCGGCGACTTTCACGCCGAGGCGCGAAGATCCTCGATGACGGTGCCGGCGGCGGCGGCTTCCGCTTCGTGGTCGGGCTCGCGCCAGGTCTCGGCCAAGCCAGCCGCATACCATTCGCGCATCGCCGGCAGGGCAAGCAATTGCGCCGGATAAGCCGCAGCCGCACCCTCGAAGGAGAGCCCATAGGACTGGGCGCGGAACGCCACCGGGGCAAAGAAAGCGTCGACGGCGGTAAAATGAGCGCCGGCCAGAAACGGCCCGCCGAAACGGGCAAGGCCATCGTTCCAGAGATCGCCGAGGCGAAAGATGTCCTGCTTCAGCGCATCGGACATCGGGAATGGCTTTACGCGCACGCCGCAACTCATCGGGCATGCCCCGCGCAATGCGGTGAAGCTCGAATGCATCTCGGCGGCGGCCGAGCGTGCCCAGGCGCGCGCCTTGGCCTCGACAGGCCACACGCCATGGTGGCGTTCGGCCAGATATTCGACGATGGCCAGCGAATCCCAGACCGCCCAGCCATCGTCGATCAGGCACGGCACGCGGCCGCTCGGCGAGAAGGGCCGGTACAGATCCCAACTCGATGCGGTCGGGAATGGCGTCAGCCGTTCCTCGAACGGGATGTTCAGCTCTCGCATCAACACCCAAGGCCGCAGCGACCATGAGGAATAATTCTTGTTGGCGATATGCAGCAGGTACATAGGGGATCCTTACCTTGCAGCCGGCACCGCCGGCCGGATCTCGCGGCCACGGAACATCGACCAGGAATACATCGCGAGCGCTGTCCAGATCAGGCCAAAGGCAATCGCCTGGGTGGTGCCGAAAGGCTCGTCGAAGATCAGCACGGCGATCAGAAACACAATGGTCGGCGCGATGTACTGCATGATGCCGATGGTGGACAGCCGCAGCAGCCTCGCGCCGAACGCAAACAGCAGCAGCGGGATCGATGTGACCGGACCGCAGCCGATCAGCAATGCCGTATCGGTGCCACTGCTGGATAAGATGTGGTCCTGTTCGGTCGCGATGAGATAGACGATGTAGCCAAGCGCCGGCACCGACAGCATAAGGACTTCGAGCAAAAATCCCTGGCTCGGTCCGATCGGCAGCGTCTTGCGGAAGAAGGCGTAGGCGGCGAAGGAAAACGCCAGCGCCAGCGACACCCAGGGCAGCTTGCCGCCCTCGACGGTCAGCACGGCGACCGCGACGGCCGCCAGCACCACCGCGGCGATCTGCAGCCGGTCGAGCCGCTCGCCAAGCAGCAGCGCGCCGACGACGACGTTGACCAGTGGATTGATGTAGTAGCCGAGCGCGGTTTCGACGGTGCGGTCGACAGCGATCGCCCAGACATAGATGCCCCAGTTGACCGAGATCAGCGCCGCCGTCAGCGCGGCCATGGCGATGGTGCGCGGCGAGCGCAGTGCCGCCTTGAAATCCGCCATGCGGCCGGCCCAGATCAGAACGGCGGCGGCGATCGGCACCGACCATACGATGCGATGGGCAATGACTTCGGCGAGCGGCAGATGAGCGACCGCCTTCATGTAGAAGGGCAGCAATCCCCACAGCAGATAGGCGCCGAGCGCCAGCAGAAAGCCGCGCCGGGCCTTGGAATCCGCGTCCAGGGTAATTGCTTCAGTGGCCATGGGCCAACGCTATGGCCCAGTCACCTTGGCAAGACCATCGCAAAGTTCTGATGGATCAATGGACTTTCGCTGATGGTTCAACCCTATTCGGCGGCCACCAGTCCGGCCATCTCGCGGTTCTTCATCAGCTTGTAGACGATGGAATCCATCAGCGCCTGGAACGAGGCGTCGATGATGTTTTCGGAAACGCCGACCGTCCACCAGCGCGCGCCGGTGCCGTCATGCGATTCGATCAGAACGCGGGTGATCGCCTCGGTGCCGCCATTGAGGATACGCACCTTGAAGTCGGCCAGCTCCATGTCGGCGATCTCGCCCTGAAATTTGCCGAGGTCCTTGCGCAGCGCGATGTCGAGTGCGTTGACCGGCCCATGCCCCTCGGCCACCGACATCTTCTCCTCGCCGTCGACCACCACCTTGACGATCGCTTCGGAGACCGTCTTCAGCTGGCCGTTGGCGTCGAAGCGGCGCTCGACCATGCAGCGGAACGAGGTGACGTTGAAGAACTCCGGCAGGCCGTGCAGCATCTTGCGTGCCAGGAGCTCGAAGCTGGCATCGGCGCCCTCATAGGCGTAGCCCTCGGCCTCGCGCTCCTTGACCACTGATATCAGCGCGTCGAGCCGGTGATCGTCCTTCGGCACCTCGATGCCGCGCCGCCTCAGCTCGGCGAGGAAATTGGCCTTGCCGCCCTGGTCCGAAACCATGACGCGGCGGCGGTTACCGACCGTTTCCGGGGGTACATGCTCATAGGTCGCCGGCTCCTTGGCCAGCGCGGAGGCATGGATGCCTGCCTTGGTGGCGAAAGCAGAGGCCCCGACATAGGGCGCCTGTGCCTCTGGCGCTCGGTTCAGGAGTTCGTCGAAGGCGCGGGACAGGCGCGAAATGCCGGTCAGCGCCTCAGCCGAAATACCGGTGTCGAAACGATCGGCGAAGGCCGGTTTTAACGCCAGCGTCGGTACGATCGAGATCAAATTGGCGTTGCCGCAGCGCTCGCCGATGCCATTGAGTGTGCCCTGGATCTGGCGCACGCCGGCCTCGACAGCGGCGAGGGAATTGGCCACGGCCTGGCGGGTGTCGTCATGGGCATGGATGCCGAGATGATCGCCTGAAATACCTGATAAAATAACCTTCTCGACGATGGCGCGGACTTCCGAGGGCTGCGTGCCTCCATTGGTGTCACACAGCACCACCCAGCGCGCGCCGGCATCATAGGCGGTCCTGGCGCAGGCCAGCGCATAATCGGGATTGGCCTTGAAGCCGTCGAAAAAATGCTCGCAGTCGACCAACGCCTCCTTGCCGGCGGCGATCGCCGCCTCGACGGAGGCCTTGATGGCGTCGAGGTTCTCCTCATTGGTGCAGCCGAGCGCGACACGGACATGGTAGTCCCAACTCTTGGCGACGAAGCAGATGGCATCCGACTTGGATTGCACGAGCGAAGCAAGGCCGGGATCGTTGGAAGCCGACACCCCAGCCCGTTTGGTCATGCCGAAGGCGACGAATTTGGCGCGCGACGTACGTTTCTCCTGGAAGAAGGCGGTGTCGGTCGGATTGGCGCCGGGATAGCCACCTTCGACATAGTCGAGGCCAAAAGCATCGAGCAGTTTCGCGATGGCGATCTTGTCCTCGACGGAAAAGTCGATGCCAGGGGTCTGCTGGCCATCGCGCAATGTGGTGTCGAAGAGATAGAGGCGCTCGCGGGTCATGGTCATTTGCCTGCAAACTTGTCCGTCGCGCGGATCAGCCGATCCAAAATCCCCGGCTCCGAATAAGCATGACCGGCGCCCTCGATCAGGTGGAAATCCGCCTTTGGCCAGGCCTTGTGCAGCGCCCAGGCATAATGCGCCGGGCACGGCATGTCGTAGCGGCCATGGACGATGGTGCCGGGAATGTCAGCCAGCTTGTGCGCGTCGCGCAGCAACTGCCCTTCCTCCAGCCAGCCGGCATGGACGAAATAGTGATTCTCGATGCGGGCAAAGGCGATGGCATAGTCGTCCTGCCCAAATGGTCCGCTGGTCTCCGGCTCGGGCAAAAGCGTGATCGTTTCGCCTTCCCACAGGCTCCAGGCGCGGGCCGCCTCGATCTGCGCCTTGCGATCCGTGCCGACCAGCCGCTTGCGGTAGGCAGCCATCATGTCGCCGCGCTCGGCCTCCGGGATCGGCGCCAGGAAGCGCTCCCATTTGTCCGGGAACATTTCCGAGACGCCGAATTGATAGTACCATTCGAGTTCGGCTCGCGTCAGCGTGTAGATGCCGCGTACCACCAACTCACTGACGCGTTCGGGGTGCGTCTCGGCATAGGCGAGCGCCAGCGTCGACCCCCAGGAGCCGCCGAACACCAGCCATTTGTCGAAGCCGGCCATTTCGCGCAGGCGTTCGATGTCGGCGACCAGGTGCCAGGTCGTATTGGTTTCGAGCGAGGCGTTGGGCGTCGATTTTCCGCAGCCGCGCTGGTCGAACAGGATGACATCGTAGAGCTTCGGGTCGAACAGCCGCCGGTGTTTTGGCGAAATGGTGCCGCCCGGCCCGCCATGCAGGAACACCGCCGGCTTGGCGCCCCTCGTGCCCGAACGCTCCCAGTAGACCTGATGGCCGTCGCCGACATCCAGCATGCCGGAATCGAACGCCTCGATCTCGGGATAAAGCGTACGCAATTGACTGCTCATAGCTGCAAACCTTTGGTCGGCCAGTCCGCTGTTTCATGGTCTGGGTGCTGGAAGGAGATGATGGATTCCTGCCTGTTGTAATAATCAGGATCCTGGTGGACGGGCTGATCGAAGATCGTCTCCACCCAGGGCAGCCGCGCGGCGTAGTTGACCTGGATCTGCGGGGCAAGATCGGAGCGGTCGTCGAAGGCACCGATAGCGATCTCGAGTCCGCCGGGCTGTCGGTAGGTCAGCGGCGTCCCGCAGCGGGCGCAGAAACCGCGATCGATGTTGACCGACGACTGGAAATAGCTCGGCTCTTCATGGGTCCATTCGACGCCGTCCCTGGGCACCGTGACCAGTGCACCGAAGAACGAGCCGAACTGCTTCTGGCACATGCGGCAATGGCAGATCGATGGACGGCCGAGCGCTCCATGAATGCGGAAACGCACGGCGCCACACTGGCAGCCGCCGGTTCTTACCTGATCGGTCATGATCTTTCCTTTGGCGGCCATTGTTCGGTGTCGTGGTCCGGATGCTGATAGGAGACGAGATCCGCCAGATAAGAGGCCGACGACACGTCGGCCATCGTCTCCTCGCCCGGCAATTGCGGGATCGTATCGACGTAAGGCAGCTTTGCCTCGGTGCCCCATTGGATCAGCGGCACGATCTCCGCCGGATTGTCGAACGCGCCGATGGCGAGGCCAACGCCGTCCGGCGCGGTGAAGGTCAGCGGCGTGCCGCAATCCGCGCAAAAACCGCGATCGACATGGTTGGAGGAGCGGAAGTATTTCGGCTCGCCGCGCGTCCAGTCGAGCCGGGCGCCACGCACCGAAACCAGCGGCGCATAGAACGAGCCGAACGCCTTCTGGCACATGCGGCAATGGCAGACCGAAGCGTCGCCGAGCGCGCCTTCAACGCGAAAGCGCACCGCGCCGCACTGGCAGCCGCCGGTGTAGACCGGCCGGTTGTCGAGGCTCATCACCGCTCACTCCGGGACATGGCAGACGGCCTCGACATTGTTGCCATCGGGATCGAAGACGAAGGCGCCATAGTAGCTCGGGTGATAATGCGGCCGCAGGCCTGGCCCGCCATTGTCCTTGCCACCGGCGGCAAGGGCTGCGGCATGGAAGGCATCGACCTCGGCGCGGCTGCGCGCGGTGAAGGCGACGTGCTGGTGATCCCTGGGCTTGTCCTTGCCGGTACTCAGCCAGAACACCGGCCGGTCACGGCCATAGCCGCCGACCTTGGCACCCCCGGTATATTCCAGCGGCACCATGTAAAGCAGCGCCGCACCAAGCGGGGCCATCGCCTTGTCATAGAAAGCCTTCGAAGCGTCGAAATCGGCAACGGTGATGCCGAGATGGTCGATCATCTTTTTACCTCCCAGGTGGTGATGCGCTCGCCAGTGACCGGATCCTTACCGTCCTTCAACTGTACACCTTGAGCCAGCAGTTCGTCGCGGATGCGGTCGGCCTCGGCCCAGTTCTTGGCGGCGATGAATGCGAGACGCTTGGCGATTGCCTTGGCGACGTGGTCTTCATCAACCGTCGCCGACGCGACATCGAAGCCGAGGAACAGCAGCGACGCCTTCAGCGCAGCCGCCGCATCGTTGCCGTCCGCTGCCTCGCCAGCCAATTGCGTCAAGACCTGGAAGGCGGCATAGGTTGCGAGATCGTCCGACAAGGCATCGATGACCTGCACGGGCAGCAGTCCTGCGGCGGCCGGCGCAAGGTCGGCGGCCCGCTTCCATTTGCGCAGCGTGTTCTCGGCCTCTTCCAGCTTGCGCACGGAAAAGTCGATCGGTTCGCGATAGTGCGTCATTAGCATCGCCAGCCGCAGCACCTCGCCCGGCCATTTGCGGCCGCCAAACGTCTCGGTCTCGAGCAGTTCGTTGATCGAATAGAAATTGCCGACGCTTTTCGACATTTTCTGACCTTCGACCTGGAGGAAGCCGTTGTGCATCCAGATGTTGGCCATCACGTCCGTGCCATGGGCGCAGCGCGACTGGGCGATCTCGTTCTCATGGTGCGGGAAGATCAGGTCGAGGCCGCCGCCATGGATGTCGAACACCTCGCCGAGATAGGCGGCCGACATTGCCGAGCATTCGATGTGCCAGCCCGGCCGACCCCTGCCCCATGGCGAATTCCAGCCAGGCTCCTCCGGCGACGACAGCTTCCACAGCACAAAATCGCCGGGATTTTTCTTGTGCGCGTCGACGGCGATGCGAGCACCGGCCTGTTGCTCGTCGAGATTGCGCTTCGACAGCTGGCCGTAGTCCGGCATCGACGCGGTGTCGAACAGGACTTCGCCCGCGGCAACATAGGCATGGCCGCGTTCGATCAGGCTTTGAATCAAGGTGATCATGTCGACTTTGCCGTCGGCGCGGGGCTCGACGAATTCGGTGGCGCGCGGCTCGACCGTCGGCTCCAGGCAGCCGAGAACCGCCACGTCCCGATGGAACTGATCGGCGGTCTTTTCGGTGACCCGCCTGATCGCCTCGTTGAGCGAAAGTGTTCCGGAAGCGATCTCGCCGCCGAAGTCGCGCAGAGCGCGCGCGTTGATCTTGTCGTCGACGTCGGTGATGTTGCGCACATAGGTGACGTGCGCCTGCCCATAGACGTGACGCAGCAAGCGGAAAAGCACGTCAAAGACGATCACCGGCCTGGCATTGCCGATATGGGCAAAGTCGTAGACGGTCGGGCCGCAGACATACATGCGCACATTGTCTGGATCGATCGGGACGAAATCCTCTTTCGTCCGCGTCAGCGTGTTGTAGAGGCGCAGGCCCTGCGATGCGTCGGACATTCGTGCCTTCCCGGTTCAGAACTCAATTTGACGAAGCCAGCCCTGCGCGAAACGCAAATCAGGCTCCAGCCTGCTGGCCGGGGCGTTTGTCCAATCTGGGGAAAGATGAGGCGAAAACGTCCGGACCAGCGCGAGGCTAGCCAATAATGCAAATGCCACAAATGGCGAAAGACGTTTTCATGGGCGGCTTTATCGCCTTGGCATGTGTTGCCGTCAAGTCGCAAGTTTCGGCAAAAACGTCGCTGGATCACAGGTAATGATGCACTGAAACATTTTATTAAACATGTCGGCACAGTCATGAAACATTCGCCGGCTAGATCAGCAGGCGTCACGATTTGGTCAGAATCGGCCATCAAACGCAGACACGAAAATGTTACCTGGGAAGAGAGACATGCCCCGAACCAAGCAGGAAGCCAACCGAGCCAAGCAGCCGGCACTGGCCAACCACTACCGCGCGATCGGCCCGGCCGCGATCGTCGCCGCCCTCCTTCACACCGCGAAGAAGAAAAAGCCGGTACAGAAGATCGTGTCGCCCCGCGCCGCCTGAAGTGGTGTGCGGCCCGGCGCCAAGGGCGCCCGGAAAATGGCGCAGACATACGCCGCTGCAGAACAGTTCAGCTAGAACAACGTCATCTGATTGTCATCCGCGCCGGGCTTCTGGCGCTTGACCTTTTCGGGCTCCGGCCCGATCTCGCCCCGCTCCTGAATCTCCGGTCCGGTGTTGGCGACCTTGTTGACCAGGCCGGAGACGGGAATGGCCTCGAAGAAATCGAGTTGAGCCGGCCGCAACAGATCGGCGACATCACGCGGTTCGAGCGTGCGGCAATCCAGCCAACGGGCGAAATCCCTGGGGTCGATCACCACAGGCATGCGGTCGTGGATATGCGCGATATCGGCATTGGCGTTGATGGTCAGAATGGCGCCGGTATCCATTTCCGAACCGCCCGGCTCGGCATAGGTCTCGACCAGGCCGGCAAAGGCGACCAACCCGCCATGCCTGGGCCGGATCCAGTAAGGCTGGCCTTTCTTGCCGCCGGTTTGCCGCCATTCATAAAAGCCGGAAGCCGGCACCAAGGCGCGGCGATGGCGCATGGCGGCCTTGAACGACGCCTTTTCGGTAGCCCCTTCGGAGCGCGCGTTGAACAGCAGCGGAAACTCCCTGGTATCCTTGACCCAGGTCGGGATCAGCCCCCAGCGTACCAGCATTGGCTGCCGGTCGGGCAAATTGGAGCCCGGCGCCCGCGGGGGGCCGGCGACCGCCATCAGGATCGGCTGGGTTGGTGCGATGTTGTAGCGCGCCGGGAAATCCTCCAGTTCCGCCAAGCCCAGCAAGGCGGCAGTCTGGTCCGGCGTCGCGGTCAAGGCAAAACGTCCGCACATGGTCGATTGGCGCCCTTTGAAAGGTTCGGTTCCTGAAAGTGCCGGTGCAACCGGCATTGCGCAACCGCTAAAGCTTGCCCATGCTGGGCGGTCCACAACAGACCTGCCTACACGCCTGATCGGGAACCCATGAACGAAGCGCGCAAGACACTTCCGGCAGTCTCGGTCGCCGTCGTGCGTGCAGACACCCTGCTTCTGGTCAAGCGAGCCCGGCAACCCTCGCAAGGGCTCTATGCCTTTCCGGGCGGCAAGGTCGAACCCGGCGAGACGCTGGAGGCAGCGGCAGAGCGCGAACTTCTGGAAGAAACCGGTTTGCGCGCCACAAATTATTGCCCGCTGCGGGAAATCCACATCGACGGCAGGGATGACAGCCACCCGGTCGATTATCTCCTCACGGTCTTCGGCGCCGCCTATGCCGGCGGCGAGGCGGTAGCCAGCGACGACGCAGAGACGGCGGCCTTCTATACACTCAGCGAGATGGCGGCATTGCCGCTCGCCGGCTCGGTGTTCGCCGTGGCCGAGGAGTTGTTGGAACCCGACGGAGACGACGGGCCGAAGCCCTGAAAACCGCCTTGCAGGCGACAAATTGTTTCGCCACAAAGACTTATCCTGTTTGGCAGAGCCACGCCGTTGGGTAGAGAAGGCTTATGAACCGTCCGTCCATGCTCCTCGCCGTGTGCCTTGCGGTCGGCGCGACCGTTTCGATACGGCCCGCGCTCAGCGCCGAATCGCCGTTCGAGCCTGGGTTGATGCGGCTGGCGGAGGTTCTGGGCTCGCTGCATTTCCTCCGCAATCTGTGCGGCGAGAAGGGCGACCAGTGGCGTGTCGAAATGACAAAACTGCTCGATTCGGAAAATCCGGACGCCGAGCGGCGCGCCCGCTTCATTGCCAGCTTCAATCGCGGCTACCGCTCCTTCGGCGGCACCTATACGAGGTGTACGTCCTCGGCGACCGAAGCCATCAGTCGCTACATGAAGGAAGGCGAGACGCTGTCTCGCGATATCGCCTCGCGTTACGGCAACTAGGCACTCGCTCATCAACAACTATCCGGATCATTGCTGGGCATTAGCCGATATATCGGCTTGTGCCGGGCGATCTCTTGGTGCAATCCTCATGTTGCACTTCTGCAACAGTATTAACGAAACCTTACCGCACGAAAGCGGAATTAACTCAAACTGAAGGTTTTCGCCCCGCAGGCCGCCCCAATCGGCTAAGTTTGACTCGGACTGAACGCAGCTTCGCACAAGGCAATTGGGCTTTGTAAAAGACGATCAAAAAAATGTCGTATTTACAAATACTTAATTGTCCCTGCGTGTGAAATGAACAGATCAGGCCTGATCTACATCGACGGATCGCAGCTTGAAAGGGTGGACATTCGCTTATGGAACATGGTGTCAACGACATCGACGCGCTGGTCAGGGAAGAAAAACGCCTGACCGCCGTGGAAAGCCACAGCGAGGCCTGGGCGGAAGGTCTCTCCGCCGGGATAGAGCCCGAGATCATTGCCGAAGCAGCGCTCGAAACAGCCTTCGGCGAGATGTTGCGTGCCAATGGCGAGACCTCGGCCCTTGCCCTGCTCGACCGTATGCGTGAAAAGGTGATTGCTGGCGCCTTCGAACCTGAACGGCTGCGGCACTGAACCGACGTCCGGTTCTTTGACGGCAACATGCCGCTCGGGCGTCATGCCCGGAAGCAGGGAGAAACGGGCAGTGAGTTTTTCGATGTCAGGCAAGCCGTGTGGCTTGGTCCTTCGCATCTCCTTCGCCGCTTGCTGTGCCGCGATTCCCCTGCTTGTGTGTCTCGCGAGCAGCCCCGTGTATGCACTGAGCGAAATCAAGCGCGAAGAGCTCCCCCCGACAGTCACGCCGCCGGCCGACGACGACATGTCGCCCTCCGGAAGCGCCGTGCCAATGCCCAATCCGGTCGGAACACCGCCGCCGGCCAGCCAGCCGACTGCTCCTGCCGAAGCCGAGCCGGACAGTCCGGCGGATGGCGGCGTGACCAGACCGCGTGTCGATCCGGAAACGCCGGTGCCTGAGGTCGTCTACGATCTCGGCAAGCTGCCGGAACCGGTGCGGCGCATGCACGATCTGATCGTCGAAGCCTGCAAGGGCGGCGATATCGAAAAGCTGCGGCCGTTGATCGGCACGGGCGAGAGCATGACACAGATATCGCTGACCGACATAGACGGCGACGCCATCGCCTTCCTCAAGGGCCTCTCCGGCGACCCAGACGGTCAGGAGATTCTGGCCATCCTGGAGGAGGTGCTTAATGCCGGCTACGTCCACCTCGATGCCGGCACGCCACAAGAACTCTATGTGTGGCCGTATTTCTTCGCCCTGCCGCTGGACAAGCTGGACGCCAAGCAGCGGGTCGAGCTCTTCAAGATCGTCACCGCCGGCGATTTCAACGACATGAAGCAGTTCGGCGCCTATATCTTCTACCGTGTCGGCATCACGCCTGCCGGACAGTGGTCGTTCTTCGTCGCCGGAGATTGAGCTTTCTGCCTCTGCCCTTGCAGAGATCCGGGAGCCTAGACGGGCAATGCCTCGGAAAACTCCACCGCTTTGCCCTGGCCTGGCGTGACGATTTCCCCCTCCCACATGACACGTCGGCCTCGAATGACGGTGCCGACCGGCCAACCCGTCACTTCCCTGCCGTCATAAGGCGTCCAGCCGGATTTCGAGCCGGCCTGCGCATTGGTGATTATCTCGCGCCGCATCATGTCGACGATGGTGAAGTCGGCGTCATAGCCGGCGGCGATGCGGCCTTTCCTGGCCATGCCGAAGATCCGCTGCGGGCCATGACTGGACAGGTCGACGAAGCGCTGCAAGGTTAGCCGGCCGGCATTGACGTGGTCGAGCATGATCGGCACCAGCGTCTGCACGCCGGTCATTCCCGACGGTGAGGCCGGATACGGCTTGGCCTTCTCGGCCAGCGTGTGCGGCGCGTGGTCGGAGCCGAGCACGTCGACGATGCCTTGCGCAATGCCGTGCCAGACGCCGTCGCGATGGCGGGCGGCGCGCACCGGCGGGTTCATCTGGATCAGCGTGCCGAGCCGCGCATAGTCGTCGGCGCTGAGCGTCAAATGATGCGGCGTCGCCTCGCAGGTCGCGACATCCTTGTGCTGTTCGAGGAGCAAAATCTCCTCGGCGGTCGAGATGTGCAGGACATGAATGCGGGCGCGCGCTTGCCGAGCGATGCGCACAAGCCGTTCGGTACAGCGCAAGGCGGCGATCTCGTCACGCCAGACAGGGTGCGATGCCGGGTCGCCCTCGATGCGCTCGCCAAGACGCTCGCGCAGCCGGAATTCGTCTTCCGAATGAAAGGCGGCACGGCGGCGCGTGTTTCTCAGGATCGAGGCGACACCTTCGTCGTCCTCGACCAGCAGGTCGCCGGTGGACGAGCCCATGAAAACCTTGATCCCGGCCGCGCCCGGCAACCGCTCAAGCTCGCCGACATCCCCAGCGTTTTCGCGGGTACCGCCGACCCAGAAGGCAAAATCGCAATGCATGCGATCCGTGCCGCGCCGAACCTTGTCGGCAAGCGCTGCCTCGCTGGTGGTCAAAGGATTGGTGTTGGGCATCTCGAACACGGCGGTGACGCCGCCAAGCACGGCCGCGCGCGAACCCGTTTCCAAATCTTCCTTGTGCTCCAATCCCGGCTCACGAAAGTGCACCTGGCTGTCAATGACGCCCGGCAGGATATGCAGGCCGCGGCAGTCGATCGTCTCGCCCGCCGAGGCCTGGCGGAGATCGCCGATGGCGGCGATGCGCCCGCCCTTCACGCCGATGTCGCGAGCCCCTTCGCCGTCGTGGTTGACCACGGTGCCGCCTGTCAGGATGAGGTCGTAGATCATGGCCATGCTCTCTTGCGGGGGGAGTGCCAGCGGCTTACGTAAAGGCCGACCGTTTTGCAAGATCAGGTTGCTTTTCCGCCCATGCCCTTTGCCCAGCTCAAAGACCGCGCCCTCGTTTCCGTATCAGGTCCGGATGCCGAGCATTTTTTGCAGAACATCCTGACCACCGATCTCGACATCCTGGCTCCCGGCGAAGCCAAGCCCGGTGCGCTGCTGACGCCGCAAGGCAAGATCCTGTTCGATTTCCTGATCTCCCGCACCGGCGAGAATGCATTTTGGCTCGAATGCCGCGCCGACATATCGGACGATTTCATACGCCGGCTGACGCTCTACAAACTGCGCGCCAAGGTCGAGATTGCCAAATCCGATCAGGCATTTGTCACCGTTGCATGGGGACATGAATCAACACCCTCGCAATCCGATTCAACGGCGGCCGCCGACACGCGCTTTCCGAAGGGTGCCGTCACGCGTTCCTATGGCGAAACAGATGAGCGCAGCGATCTTGCCGCGTGGCAAGCCTTCCGCATTGCCGGCGGCATTGCCGAAAGCGGCAGCGACTACCAACTCGGAGACGCCTTCCCCCACGACGTGCTGCTGGACGAAACCGGTGGCGTCGGCTTCAAGAAGGGCTGCTATGTCGGCCAGGAGGTCGTCTCGCGCATGCAGCATCGCGGCACCGCCAGGCGACGCGTTCTGATTGTGTCGGCTGACGGGTCCCTGCCCGCGCCCGGCACCGAACTGACCGTCGAAGGCAGGCCGGTTGGCACGCTCGGCTCGACCGCCGGCACGATCGGCCTGGCCATTGCGCGCATCGACCGGGTCAAGGCGGCGCTCGACGCCGGCCAGCCGATCATGGCCGGGGACGTTCCGGTTACGCTGGCCATTCCCGGTTGGGCAAAATTCGCCTTCCCGCAGGAAGCCGTCAGCGCGGAGGAGGCCTGATGGCGGCCGACCGCGTCGGCGCGCCGGCACGCGCCTGGCAACGCATGCTGTCGGGCCGCCGGCTCGACCTGCTCGATCCCTCTCCGCTCGACATCGAGATATCAGACATTGCGCACGGGCTCGCCCGCGTTGCCCGCTGGAACGGCCAGACCAGCGGCGAGCATGCCTTTTCGGTAGCCCAGCACTCGCTGCTGGTCGAAGCGCTGTTCTGCGACCTGGTGCCTGAGGCTTCGGCCGACGCCCGGCTGGCGGCCCTGCTGCACGACGCTCCCGAATATGTCATCGGCGACATGATCTCGCCGTTCAAATCGGTGATGGGTGGCAGCTACAAGGATTGTGAGTTACGGCTGCAGCGCGCCATCCATCTGCGCTTCTCGCTGCCGCCGGAGCCAAGTGCTGCGCTGCGCAAGGAGATCAAGCGCGCCGACCAGATCGCCGCCTATTTCGAGGCAACGCTGCTCGCCGGCTTTTCGACCGCCGAAGCGACCGAGTTCTTCGGCCGTCCGCGCGGCTTCAATGCCGACCGCTTCGATTTCACGCCACGCTCGGTGACCTGGGCGCAAAATGCGTTTCTGAAACGGTTTTCGGCGATCGAGATGTCGCGGCATCAGGTTTCGGCGACCGCAATCGTCTAAAGCGCGTCGCGCTGAAACGGATTCATGCGACGCGCTTTAGGTCTTTGTTTTTATGCATGTCGTTCCCCCAAAACCGAGGTCACTTTTGGGCGACAGGCATTAAAACGCTAAATTAACCGGCGGCGGCCACAATAGCGCGTTCGATCACGGTCCGCAGGCGCGCTCATGCCCGTCGCTGATGCCAAGGATGGTTCGACCATCCCGAAACGGGAGGCCGAAGGCATGGACCGCTCCCGCCACATGGAAGACGAACTGCGCGAGCAGAACCAACGCTTTTCGGCTGCGGTCGAGAACATGTCGCACGGCCTGTGCATGTTCGACGCCGACGAGCGGATGATCATCTGCAACGGCAACTACCTGAACATCTTTTGCCTCGAAGCCAGCGTCATAAGGCCCGGCATCCGGTTCCTCGACATTCTGCGCCACAGCGTCGATATCGGCATCGCCTCGCAAACCGCCGACGAACTCTACGCCATCCGCAAGCCCTATATCGATCAGGCAAAGCCCTCGACCTACGAAGAAACACTGTCGGACGGCCGCATCGTCAGCATCTCGCACCGCCCTCTGGCTCTGGGCGGCTGGGTCTCGATCTACGAGGACATCACCGAGCAGCGCCGCGCGCAAGAGGATCTGAAGGAGCAGCACCGCCGCTTCGACGCAGCGCTTGCCAACATGTCGCAAGGCCTGCTGATGTACGGCGCCGACGGCAAGATGATCGTGCGCAACCGGCGTTTTCTTGAACTCTACAATGTCACCGCGGCAGACTTCCCGCTTGGAACGACGCACCGCGAGGCGCTCGAACGATTGCTGGAACTCGGCATCTATACGGAGATCGACGTCGACAGCGAAGTCGCCAAGACCGAGGCCTGCCTGACGGCGGCAAAAATGCATTCGGCCTACCGGCATCTTACCGACGGCAGGACGGTTCTGGTCACACGCCGGCCGATGAACGGCGGCGGCTGGGTAGTGACCTTCGACGACGTCACAGAACGTCGCCGCACCGAAGAGCGCATGACCCATCTTGCGCATCACGATACGCTGACGGGATTGCCCAACCGCTCGATGTTTCGCGAACGGCTCGACCTGGCGCTGGAAGCCACGGCGGTCACGCCGCTGGCAATCTTTTCGCTCGATCTCGATCGCTTCAAGGCGGTCAACGACACCTGGGGACATCCGGCCGGCGACTGGCTGTTGAAGAGTGTGGCCGAGAGGCTGCAGCGCTGCCTGCACAACGAAACCGACGTCGTCGCCCGTTTCGGCGGCGACGAATTCGTCATCATCCAGTTCAACTTCAAGGGCATTGCCAATGCAGAAAAACTCGCGAAGCGCATCGTCGAGACAATCGGAAAACCGTTCCGCGACAAGAGCCGCGAGATGCATGTCGGCATCAGCCTGGGCATCGCGGTTTTCCCCGACGACGGTGGAGATGCCGACACGCTGCTGAGGAACGCCGATACGGCGCTTTACCGGGCGAAGAGCGAAGGGCGCAATCAGTATCGGTTCTTCGAACCCGGAATGGACGCTATGGTACAGGCACGGCGTGCGCTGGAGGTCGACCTTGAGACCGCGCTGCCGCGCCAGGAGTTCGACCTCGACTTCCAGCCCATCATGAACATCGTATCCGGGGAGATCGTCGGCGCCGAAGCCTTGATGCGCTGGCATTCGCCGACACGCGGCACGGTGGCGCCGGACAGCTTCATTCCGGTCGCCGAAGACACCGGATTGATCGTGCCGCTTGGCGAATGGGCGCTGAGGAAAGCCTGCACGGCGGCGGCACACTGGCCCGCCGGCCTGCGCGTCGCGGTCAATGTCTCGGCCGTGCAACTTAAAAGCGGCAGCTTCGCCCGCAGCGTCATCTCGGCGCTGGCCTTCTCCGGCGTGCCAGCCGATCGGTTGGAGCTTGAAATCACCGAAACCGTGCTGATGGACGAAAGCGAGGCGGTGCTGAGGACGCTGCGGCAGTTGCGCGAACTCGGCATCCGCATCGCGCTGGACGATTTCGGCATCGGCTATTCCTCGCTCGGCTATCTCAGGCGTTTTCCTGTCGACAAGATCAAGATCGATCGTTCGTTCATCCACGACCTGGGCAATCGTGACGCCGCGGCGATCGTTCGCACCGTCATCGGGCTGGGCGCCGAGCTTGGCATCACTGTCACCGCCGAGGGGGTCGAGACCGAGGTGCAACTCGACATCCTGCGCGGCAATGGCTGTACAGAGGCGCAGGGCTATCTGATCGGCGTGCCGTCAACGGCCGCCGAGATCCAGCGTCTGTTGAAATCCCGAGCGCTGCACAGCCAGACCGGCTGAGGCCGGCCATCGTCAACGCAGCGTGTCGATGTATTTGCCGTGGAAGCTGACATAGCCGGGCTCGACCACCTTGAGATGCCGCTCGATCAGCGCATGAAACCGCGGCAGTTGATGAAACGGCACGCCTGGATAGGCATGATGCTCGGCATGGAACGGCATGTTCCACGCCAGCCTGCGGACCAGCCAATTGGTCAGCGTGGTCCTGGTGTTCTCCAGCATGTTGGCGACGAACGGACAACGGCCGTGCTCGGCTAAGAGATAGAGGCGCAGAAACGGCTGCCCCAACAGAGCGGGCAAGATCCAGACATAGACAAGCACCGAGAGCCGGAAATAAACGGCCAGCAGAAGGACCACGGCATAAAAGGCAATCATGGCGCGTGCCTCGATGCGCACCTTGTCATAGCCCTTTGGCGGAACGTAGCTTTCGCGACCACGGTCTGCCGCGTTGGCATAGAGCGTCTTCAGGTGGCCCCACCATAAGGGGATGCCGGATATGTGGACGAGGTATTGCCGCCATGTCTCCGGCTTGGGGAACGCCAGTTCCGGGTCATTGTCGGGATCTTGCGTGTGTCGATGGTGGGCGAAGTGGAAGTAGCGGAACCAGTCCGCCGGGAGCGCGATCGCCAGGCTGCACACCCGCGCCACGGCATCGTTCAGCCGCTGTGCCTCAAAAGCCGTGCGATGAACCGTCTCGTGCAGCAGCGTGAACAGGAAGACGATGAGGATACCTTGCGGAAGCATCAGCAGTGGCCAGAACGGCACCTTGGCGGCGATCAGCGATCCGACGACCACGATCGCGCCCCAATGAGCAGCAAGCTGAACGAGGCCCGCGGCATCAGACTTGGCGGTCAGCCGGTTGCGCTCCTCCTGCGTCAACGATGAAATTACGTCACGATGATCCACGTGCTTCGATCCAGACTGGAGTTTGATGAATCCACTGTAGCCAATGAACAACCTTTCCAAAAACGACGATTTCTGCAATCTAGAAAAGTTGAACTTATCTATTCGGTGATTATGGCCGTACCTCCCTCTCTCAAAGGACTTCAAGCTTTCGAGGCTGCGGCCCGTACAGGCAGCTTTGCCGCGGCAGCGGAAGAGCTTTCGGTGTCGGCCGCTGCCGTCAGCCAGCTCATCCGCACGGTCGAGGAGCAGATGGGCCGCAAGCTGTTCCACCGCGTCAACCGGCGCGTCGTCCTCACCGAGGCCGGCGTCGAGATGCTGCCCAGGCTGACCATGGCCTTCCAGGAGATCGGCAGCGTCGCGCGCCAGCTCGACATCAGGCTCTCCTATGGGCCGCATTATCGCGAGCACCCGACCGAGGACATCGTCCAGGACGCAGTCTATCCCGTGTGTGCGCCCGGACTGGCGGACACGATCAAACCCGAAGGCCTGGCCAGCCTGCCGCTTATCCACACGGGCTGGGGACCGACTGGTGCGTCCTTTCCGTCCTGGCACAACTGGTTCGAGGCGGCCGGCATCGAGCCCGGCCGGGCAGCGCAGCGCGGCCTCTCGGCCAACTCATCGCGTGCAGCGCTCGACCTTGCGATTTCGGGATTGGGCGTGGCGCTGGCGCAAGGAATCTACTGTGCCGAGGCGCTGGAAGACGGCCGGCTTGTCAGGCCCCTCGCCCAGGCACTGGAGCTACGCCAGCCCTATTGCCTGACGATCCCCGAGCGCAGCGCCAGGCGCGACGTCGTGGCGGCGTTTCGCCAGTGGCTGATCGACGAATGCCGACGCGCAGTGAACTCGCCGGCACTGCGTTGACGTAGCGTGCGGCGATGATCAGAGGTGCCCGCTCAAGGCCTCAGCCATGTCCTTGTTTGTCGCCACAGGGATAATCTCGAACTCCACCAGATCCGCCCATTCGATGACCCAACGCTGCAGCAGCGTGACGTCATCGGTCTCCACCAGCAGGAAGCAGCGGCTCATGTCCGCCGCGATCCAGCTGTGGTGCACGAGAAGCTCGTCCGGTTTCAGGCGGCCGCGGTCGCGAAAGCGGCGATAGATATCCTTGCGATCGCAGCCGGTGAAATCCTCGATCACGATAAACTGCATGTTCTACCCCCGATCAAATTACCGCCCCGGCCGGTCCAGCCGCTCCAAGAACCACTGCGTCAGCCGCACCCAGACCTCGTCCTTCTCGCCGGAATCCTCCCAGCCATGGTCGAGGTTGGGATTGTCGTTGACCTCGATGACGAAGACGCCGTCCTTGGTCTCCTTGAGGTCGACGCCGTAGAGCCCGTCGCCGATGCAGCGCGCCGCCTTTACAGCCGTCTCGACGACATGGGCCGGCGTCTCCTTCAGCGTGAAGGTCTTGATGCCGCCCTGGTCGGGCTTGCCGTTGGCCTTGTGGTTGACGATCTGCCAGTGCTTCTTGGCCATCAGATAATGCACGGCAAACAGCGGCTGGCCGCCGAGCACTCCGACGCGCCAGTCATACTCGGTCGGAATGAATTTTTGCGCGATCAGAAGGTCGGAATCCTCCAGCCATTCGGTAGCAAGCGTCTTCAGTTCCTCGAAATTGGCGCATTTCTTGACGCCGCGCGAGAACGACGAATCCGGGATTTTCAGCACCAGCGGAAAGCCCAGCGTCTGCGCTGCCAGTTCGAGATCCGAGGTGCCGGCGATCATCACCGTCGGCGGCACCGGCACCTTGTTGTAGGCCATCAGCTCGTTGAGATAGACCTTGTTGGTGCAGCGGATCATCGACAGTGGATCGTCGATAACCGGCATGCCTTCCTGCTGGGCGCGGCGGGCGAAACGATAGGTGTGGTTGGAGATCGAGGTGGTCTCGCGAATGAACAGCGCGTCGTAATTGGCGAGCTTGGCGAGGTCCCGCTTGGTGATCGGCTCGATTTCGACACCCATCTTCTCGGCGATCTTGGCCCAATAGCGCAGCGATGATATCTCCGAGGGTGGCAATTCCTCATGCGGGTCGACCAGCGTGGCGAAGGTGTAGCGCGCCGGCGTGCGGCCCTTGGTGTCGCGCCATTCGCGGTTGGTGTAGGTCTCCAGGCACTGGATGAAGCTTTTTTCCTCGTCCTCGGTCATCCGCGCCAGCGGATGGAAACCGATCTTGCGGATCGAGGCCCATTCGGCGCTGTCCTTGATGTGGACTTCGAGCGCCGGCGCGCGGAACCAGTCGAACAGAAGTTTGGCGAAGCGGTCCCAGATTTTCGACGGGCCGATGCCGAAGAAGATGCAGACCTTTTGCGGAAAAACGCCGCCGAGATCCTTGCGGCATTTGTTGAGCGCCAGTTCCAGTTCCGGCAGCGCGTGTTCATAGAGCTTGCGCTCCGACAGGTCGATCATCGTTTCGACCGTCGGGATCACCTTGTGGCCGCGCGAGCTTGCCAGCAGCGACGCATAGTAGCCGCGGCTCTGGTAGCCGTAATTGTTCGACAGGTTGATGACCTTCGGCCGCTGGCCGCGAAACAGTGACGGGTGCGCGAGATAGTCGCGATTGGTGATGATCTTGTGCGGTGTCGCCACCTGGTCGAGATCGCTCTGCCTGCCGGTAAGGATGACCCAGGTCATTATCTGTCACGCTTTCCCAGAGTGATGGCGGCACGCAATCCATCGCGACCGAACTGCGCCATGTTCATGAAGATGCCGTAAGGCACGGGAATGTTGGCTGCATCAAGGATGGTCTCCTGCCTTTCGTCCTCGACCCAAGGGTCGTGGATCAGGATATGGTCGCCGTCATCGCCGATCGCCAGCACCCAGTGCGGCACCTTCTTGCCAAACATCAGGAAGCCGCTGATCAGCACCAGCACCAGCTTTCCCCCAGCTATCGCAGCGCGGATATCGTCGATTGTGAATGCACGGTAATTCACCGGGATGCCGTAAAGTTCCGCGCGTCGGCGAAAGTCGACCTGGGCCAGTTCCATCACCCTGCGCTTGTCCTCACTGCGTACCGATTGCAGGAACAACGCGCCATAGAAGGAAACGTAGATCTCCACCGCGAGCCCGCTTTCGTAGCCCGAGACAGCGAGGCCGAATGGCTCGCAACCACCGGGACCCGACATCATGAAGACGGTCGTCGCTTCACGCCACAGGCGGATTTCCATGACCGGATCCGGCACGAAGCCGCGATCGAAATTGGCCATCGCCATCATCAGGCAGCACGGGCCGCAGGTGAATTCGCAGGTCTGCGGGTAGAACGGCACCTTGGTGGCGATCGGAATGTCGCCACGCAAGGTCTTTTCGTAGCGAAGTGCCGTTTCGCCATCCTCATAGTAGCCGGGCTCGCGGCCGATCTTGCGATACCCGGCCTGTTCGTAGATACGGATCGCGCGGCTGTTGTCCTCGCGAACTTCGAGACGCAGCATCATGCGGTCGTGCTCGAAGGCGGCATCTTCGGCGGATCCGAGCAGCATGCGGCCGACACCCAGCCCGCCGAAAAACGGACTGGTCGCAATCGAGTAGAGGCGCGCCACGCCGCTGCCCTTGCGAAACAGCACGATCGCGTAGCCGGCCAGGCGGCCATCGACTTCAGCGACCAGCGTCTCGGCGGTTTCACGCTCGATGAACAGGCGAAAGGAGCGGCGGGAAATACGGTCGCTTGAGAAAACAGCTTTCTCAATGGCGGCGAGATCATCGACGTCAGACGCGCGGGCCGTGCGGATCTCGGCAGGCATGCGGCTTCAGAAAACCTCGATTGGTGGTGGAAATGGCCCTACTCGAACACGTCCTTGACGCCGACCAGGGCGTTGGGAAAACCGGCGTCCACCTGGGCGCACAAAGTCCGCTCCACCACCTTGAATCTTCGCCTCGTGTTTCCAAAAACCGCTTCCGATTTTCGGGGCGATGCGACGGCATTCATCAAGCGCTATCGCACCTCGATTAGGGCCGAATTGTGACAAATCCGACGCCGACTCGACGGGTGTGAAAGGGCCCTTCGGCCGGATCGGCATTCGCGGATCGACGGCACCGGCAAAAGCAATGCCGTTCAGCTTGCCAGCCCGTTCACAAGTTGCGTGTAGGCGCTCCTGGCGACCTCGGCCAGCCGCTCGCGCGGCAAGGAGCCGACCACGGCGCAGCCATAGCCCTTGTCCAGCCAGTAGACGGCCTCGGGTCCATCTTGCGCGGCGGCGTAGGTGCCCTTGGCATTCTCCGTCGATTCCGTGGTGACAAACAGCGATATACGCCGCCCATTGCCGTCCTCGTAAAGCAGCATGGCGGCCTTGCTCTCGCCTGCCGGCAACAGCCGGCCGCCGACCAGCTGGAATCCGTCGGCGGTCAGGTCCGGCGCCACCAGATTCAGCCCTATCCGGTTGGACAGCCATGTCTGCAGATGGTCCTTGTCGCTGGCCGGCACCTCGACGGCATGCCGCTTTTCGGCGGCATAGATGACATGAGCCGCGATTGCCTGCTCGGCCAGCCGATCTTCGGCCGGGTCCTCCTGGCCGATGCCATCGATGCCGGCAAAATAGCCACCAAGTCCGCCTACGGCCAGAAGCACGGCGGCAGCAGCGGCAAGCCACCAGCGTGAGCGTGGCACAGCTGCCTTGACCGGCACCTCGCCAAGCACGACCTTGTGCAAGTGCCCAGGCACGGCTTCGTCCAGCACGTCGGCGAAGGCGGCACGCAGCGCCGCCCGGTCGGCGGTGAAACGGGCGCTCCTGGCCTTCATCTCGGGATTGGCATCGAGCCAGGCATCGTAGGCCGCGCGCTCATCGCCGGGCAGCTCGCCATCGAGCGCCATATGGATGTCACGTTCGGAAAAGTCGCGGCGGATCATTTCTCGACGATCCTTATCGCGCGGCGGCGCGCCGTGTCGTCCAGCAACCCGCGCAATTCCTCACGCCCGCGCGCAATGCGCGACATCAGCGTGCCCGCAGGCACGCCCAGAATGTTGGCGGCTTCGGCATAGGAAAAACCTTCGATGGCAACCATGACAAGGGCTGCGCGACGGTCGGGGCTGATCGCCTGCAATGCGTCGACGATCTCGCGCGAGGCAATGCTCTCCACCTGCTCGGCCGACTGGGCAACGGCCTCGCCCGCCTCCAGCGGCAGCATCGCCGCCTCGCCGCGGCGGTTCACCTTGCGCATCTGGTCGATGAACAAATGATGCATGATCG
>NZ_RZOL01000590.1:0-2714 GCF_004022985.1 Mesorhizobium sp. M7A.F.Ca.ET.027.02.1.1
ACCAGGAGCTCAGCCTGATCCCGACGCTGACGGTGGCGGAAAATATCTTTATCGGCCGCGCGCCGATCGGTCCGTTCGGGCTGGTCAGTTGGAAGCGGATGGAGCAGGACTCCCGCACGATCATCGCCCGCGTCGGCCTCTCCATCGATCCGATGACGCCGGTGTCGGCGCTGTCGGTGGCCGAACAGCAACTGGTCGAGATTGCCCGCGCCCTGTCGCTGAAAAGCCGGCTGATCATCATGGACGAACCGACCTCGGCGCTGACCGAGACCGAGGTGCAGCGGTTGCTGTCGATCATGGACCGGCTGCGCAAGGACAAGGTCGCCATCATGTTCGTCACCCACCGGCTGGAGGAAGCCTCCGCCATCTGCGACCGCATGACGGTGCTGCGCGACGGTAGGCTGGCCGGGCATCTCGACCGTGAGGGTGGACCGATCGCCCTGCCCAAAATCATCGAGAAGATGGTTGGCCGCGCGGCGTCCGAGCTCTACGCCCGGCCGGCGCAACGCGCGGTGGCCGGCGATGTCGTGCTGTCGGTGCGCGGCCTGCGCACCGTGCGCGATCCCGAAGCGCCGCACGCCATCGTGCTCGACGGCGTCGACATCGACCTCAAGGCCGGTGAAATCCTCGGCGTTGCCGGGCTTGTCGGCTCGGGCCGCACCGAACTGGCGCGCGCCATTTTCGGCGCCGACCGCATCGCGGCCGGCACCATCACGCTCGATGGCAAGCCGATCGCCCCGGCATCGCCCGCAGACGCCATTGCGCTCGGCATCGGCCTGCTGCCGGAGGACCGCAAGCACCAGGCGATCTTTGCCGCGCTGGGCATCCTGCCGAATTTCTCCATCGCTTCGCTAGGCAGCTTCAGCAACGGTTTCGGCTTCATGGCCGAGCGGCGCGAGCGCGATGCGCTGTCCGGGTTTCGCAAGATGCTGTCGATCCGCATGGCTTCGGCCGAGCAGGCGATCGAAGGCCTGTCGGGCGGCAACCAGCAGAAGGTGATCCTGGCGCGCTGGCTGGCGCGCGATCCGAAAGTGCTGATCGTCGACGAGCCGACGCGCGGCGTCGATGTCGGCGCCAAGACAGAGGTGCACCAGATCCTGGTGCAGCTTGCGGCGCGCGGCATTGCGGTGATGATGATTTCGTCCGAGCTGCCCGAGGTGCTTGCGGTGTCGGACCGCATCGTCACCATGCGCCGGGGACGCATCACCGGCCAGATGCCGGGCGTCGAGGCAAACGAGGAAAGACTGATGGAACTGATGGCACTCGACCGCAAGGAGACACTATGAGCGTGGCGGGGGAACAGGATCAGCGCGGCGGCATCAACTTCGCGCGGCTTTTGATGAGCTTCGGGCCGCTGCTGTTCCTGGTGGCGCTGATCATCGTCTTCACCGTGCTGAAGCCGAGCTTCATGGACCCGATCAACCTGTTCAACATCACAAGGCAGATCTCGATCACCGGGCTGATCGCGCTCGGCATGACCTTCGTCATCCTCACCGCCGGCATCGACCTGTCGGTCGGTTCGCTGCTCGCCTTCTGCGGTATGGTCGCCGCCGTGGTCGCCAAGGGTGGCTCCGCCAACACGCTGTCGCTGTCGACGAGCGGCACGCAAGGATTCGGCTGGTTCGCAGCACTCTTGGCCGCCGTCGTTGTGGGCGCTGCCGCCGGCGGGGTGCAAGGGCTTGTCATCACCCGGCTGAAAGTGCCGCCCTTCGTCGTTACGCTGGGCGGGCTGACGGTGTTTCGCGGGCTGACGCTGACCATCTCCAATGGCGGCCCGATCTCGGGCTTCGACGCCTCGATGCGCTGGTTCGGCACCGGCCTGATCGGCCCCGTGCCGGTGCCGGCGCTGATCTTCGCCGCGGCCGCCATCCTGTGCCACATCGTGCTGCGCTACACCCGGTATGGCCGCGCCGTCTATGCCGTCGGCGGCAATGCGGAAGCAGCGCGGCTGTCAGGCCTGCGCGTCGACCGCATCCTGGTCTCGGTCTATGTCATCGTCGGCTTCTTCGCCGGGCTTGCCGCTTTCGTGCTGTCGGCGCGGCTGAATTCCTCGGAAGCGGTCGCCGGCATCGGCTACGAGCTGACGGTCATTTCGGCCGTCGTCATCGGCGGCACCTCGCTGTTCGGCGGCATCGGCTCGGTCGGCGGCACGGTGGTCGGCGCGGCGCTCATCGGCGTGCTGCAGAACGGGCTGCAGTTCAACAACGTCTCGTCCTATACGCAAAGCATCGTCATCGGGCTCATCCTGATCCTGGCGGTGGCGTTTGACCGGTGGCTGAAATCGCGGGTGAGAAGGTGAGGGGGACGGTTCTCCCTTCTCCCCCTGTGGGAGAAGGTGGCC
Source organism: Mesorhizobium sp. M7A.F.Ca.ET.027.02.1.1 (assembly GCF_004022985.1). Lineage (NCBI taxonomy): Bacteria > Pseudomonadati > Pseudomonadota > Alphaproteobacteria > Hyphomicrobiales > Phyllobacteriaceae > Mesorhizobium > Mesorhizobium sp. M7A.F.Ca.ET.027.02.1.1. The sequence goes on from NZ_RZOL01000590.1 coordinate 2,342, forward strand.
TCGCGAAGCGAGGTCGGATGAGGGGTGTTCCAGGGAACGCCAACGCCCCATTCCGTCACGCACCCCTCATCCGTCTCGGCGCTATCGCGACGATCCACCTTCTCCCACAAGGGGAGAAGGGGAGCCCCCCTTTCTTGCAAAACAGCCGTCCTTTGCTAGAAAGGTTTTGGCGGGTGGCATCGTGAGAGAACCTAATGTTTGCCGATATCATCAGACCGATCACCCTAGGTTTTTCGCTGCTGCGGCGGTTCTGGCCGCAACTCGTGGCACTCGTGCTGGCCGGCGTGCTGGTCGGCGATCTCCTCATGCAGCTCGCGGCGAAGGTGGCGCTGGCCAATCACTTCGCCGGGCGCGGCTGACATAGGCGCGCATC
>NZ_RZOL01000591.1:0-2665 GCF_004022985.1 Mesorhizobium sp. M7A.F.Ca.ET.027.02.1.1
GGAAACTGGTTCGCCGCAGCGCCGCGCCAACCCAACCGCTTGGCGCTGCCGCGAACCCATCATAAGGGGGAAAACTGTTACCTATCTATCCGGTTCAAACTGTTACCCATCTATCGGCTGGACACTGTCGCCGAAGATTTCGCCAATCGCCAACGTTGCTGAATGGGCGCCGGGAGTGCGGCCATCTCCTTCTCCCCGTCACTATACGGGGAGAAGGTGCCGGCAGGCGGATGAGGGGCGGCGCCGACCGATTGTTATCCTCGTCGCCCGCTCAGTGCAGGCGGCCGCTCGCATGGGCCAGCATGGTGTAGACCTTGCCGGTGTCCGACGTCAGGTAGGTCTGCGCCATGATGTTGTCACGGTCGTTGCGCGAGACATCCTTGAGCAGCTTCTCGAAATCGTCGCAGTAGCGGTCGACAGCAGCGCGGAACTCGGCTTCCGCCTGATACTTGCGACGGATCTCGTCGAACGTCTGCTGTCCCTTCAGTGTGTAGAGCCGCCGCGTGAACACGTCACGCTCGCCACGCCGGTAGCGGTTCCACAGCTCGATCGAAGCCTCGTGGTCGATGGCACGCGCGATATCGACTGAGAGCGAGTTCAGCGATTCCACGACATGCAGGGGCGAGCGCTGGGCAGGGGTAGCGCGCTGCGCTTCCGCGGGGGCCGTAGGGGCTGCCGACCTGCGGTCCTCATCGTTCGATGCCGCGGTCAGCAGATCCCGCACCCATCCGCCCTGGGGCGTGCGGGCGCTGGCATCGCCGCGCGGACGCGGTGCCGCCTCGGCAGGACGCTCAAGGTCGAGCGTGCCGCGCAATGCAGGGCCGCCCAAGGGCGCCTGAGGCGTGCGCAGGTCCGGCTGCGGTGCCGGTGCGCGGCGCGGCGGCTCGGCAGCGCGTGCGGCCGGCGGTTGCGGCGCCGGACGCAGGTTGCGTGGTTCGGACCCGTCACCGCCGCGGCCGGACTTGGCCACGATGTCCGAAAGCTCCTTCAGGGCGTTGATCTGCTCGGAAACGGCGCGGCGGATGGCCGAGGTCGATTCCTTTGCCTCTTCCGGCATTTCGATGACGCCCTTCTTGAGCTCGGCCCGGGTCAGGTCGAGTTCGCTCTTGATCGAGCCCGCGGTGCGCCGCATCTCCTCGGTCGCATCGGCAAAGCGCTTGGTTGCCGAGTCAACGACGTCGGTGATGGCGTTGCGGATCTTGTCGGCCGACTCCATCGTCTTGCCTTCGGCGTTCTGCAGTGTCTGGCCGACGAGATTTTCGAACGAGCGCATGACCCTTTCGAGATCCTCCGACTTCTTGACCAGGCCGACGGCGAGGTCTTCGAGCGACGACTGCCGTTCGAGCGTGTGTTCGAGATTGCTCTGGGCCGAGCTCAACAGGTCCGAAGCACTGGAGAGCAGGCGGCTGTGCTCGTCGAACTTGGTGGCAATCGACGCGACCTCGCGCAAGGTGGACGACGACAGTTCCGTCAGCCTTGTCGTGTTCGAATCGACCAGACGTGCAGAGCTGGCAAAGGTCTGCGCGGCCTTCTCGGTGGTGGCGGCGAAGCTTTGCGTGCTGCCGCTCAGGCGTTCATCGACCTGGCCGAGATTGACCGCGGCCTGGTCGATCAACTGACCGAGCTGCGAGCTGGACTTGGTCATGCGGCCGATGAGATCAGCGACGCTGTCGGACAGCGACGAGCGGGCGCCTTCGACCGCCGACAAGGTTTCGGCGGTGCGGCTGGCGAGCGCGTCGACAAGCGCAGCATTCTCGCTGCGCAGCTTCTCGGTGGCGCGTTCGGTGACCTCTTCCATGCTCTTTTGCAGGTCCGAGCCGCCCTGGGCGAAGCGCTCGACCAGGGGCCGTGCGGTTTCGTCGAGGATCTTCGACATTTCGGCCGAACGTGCGGCGAGCATGGTGTTGAGTTCGCGGGTGTTGGCGCCGATCGTCTTGGCGGCATCGTTGGTGCTTTGGCCGATATGCTGGCCAACCGCGGTGAAGGTCTCGGCGATCACATTGGCGCGCGAGACGAGTTGCGCCTCGGCATTCGACACCTGTTCGTTGAGCTTCTGGCCCATCGTCTCGGCTGTGAAGGCGAGGCGGTTCTCGACGCCTGAGACCTGCTCTTCGACACGGGCTGCCGCGGCCGCGGCACTCGACGCGAAACGCTCGTCCGCACCGGCAAGCGCCTGCTCGATTTCGCGGGCATGCACGGCCATTTCCTGGCCGGTCCGCCTTGCGCGTTCGGCAACCCGTTGCTCGGTATCCGCAAAGGCACCGACGATCGTCTCGGCATGCTCGCCGATCGTGGAGGTGCTGCTGGCGATGCGCGACACCAGACGCTGATCCGCCTCGTCGAAGATACGGCCGATTTCCGAGGCACGGCTCGACAGCGCTTCCGAACCTTCGGCGATGCGCGAGACGAGTTGCTGGTCGGCGGCATCGAAGATGCGGCCAAGGTCCGATGCACGCGCGGCAAGCGCTTCGGCCGATTCGCCGATGCGCATGCCGAGCCGCTGGTCGGCGCCTTCGAAGTTGCGCAGGATGTCGCCGGCACGCGCGGCCAGCGACTGGGCGGTCTCGATAGCGCGGGCAACCAGCTTCTGGTCGGCCGCATCGAACGTGCCGGCAATCTCGCTTGCACGGGCGGCCAGATGATCCGCGGTGTCCTGGGCCCGGGC
>NZ_RZOL01000592.1:0-2658 GCF_004022985.1 Mesorhizobium sp. M7A.F.Ca.ET.027.02.1.1
GAGACAGGCAGCGCGGAAACGTCGGTGACGCTGGCGATCGGCGGGCTGGGCGGTGGGGGCAGCAGCGGTGGCGACGTAATCGTCGACAATCATGGCAAGATCACCACGCTCGGCTATCTTTCGCACGGCATTTTCGCGCAATCGGTAGGCGGTGGCGGCGGTGCTTCGGGTGCCGCGGCCAACGCTTCGGAGGCCGACATGACGATCGGCGGCGCGATTTCTCTGCCGAGCGGCGACGGCTCCAATGGCGGCCATGTCACGGTCAACAATGACGGCATCATCGAAACCTGGAAGGATGGAGCGCTCGGCATTTTCGCCCAGTCCGTCGGCGGCGGCGGTTATGGCGGCGTGGTATCGGCCGACACGGCGGGAGACGAGTCGGTTGCGCTGCAGCTTGGCGGCTTCGGCGGCAATGGCGGCAATGGCGGCAAGGTCGATGTCACGGTTTCCGGCACCATCATCACCCATGGCGAGCGCGCGCATGGCGTGGTCGCGCAATCGGTCGGCGGCGGTGGCGGCTATGGCGGCGACGCCAAGGGCAAGAGCTCGAATGCGTTGGCCATTGGCGGTCTCGGCGGCAATGGCGGCGATGGCGGCGATGTTACCGTCATCCGCACCGGCACGATCACGACGACGGGCAAGGATTCCATCGCCATCATCGCGCAGTCGGTCGGTGGCGGCGGCGGCATCGGTGGTGCCGGTTTCGGCCGCTTTGGCGCCGACGACGACGGCGGCGGGCCAAACGCTATCGGCTTCAACACGCCTGGTGGCACCAAGGGCACCGGCGGCAAGGTAACCATCATCCAGTCCGGCGCCATTGAGACCGATGGCGACCGTGGACACGGCGTCGTTGCCCAGGCGGTGGGCGGTGGCGGTGGCGCCGGCGGCATGGATTCGCTGGCCATGGGCCAGTCGGCGGCCGGCTCGCAAGGTGGTATCGGCGACGCTGCGGCGTCGGCCGCTAGCACGGACAGCCAAGTCTGGGTCAAGGGCGCAAGTTCGTATGCGATGTTCGGCCAGAGCGCGACAGGCGACGGCAATGCCCATGCGGTCGATCTGACGGCGGGTGACAGCCTGTTCGCGCAAGGTGCGGATTCCGTGGCTGTGTATGGCGAGAGCACGGCCAAGGGCGCCAAGGGCAACATCACCATCAACCTGAATGGCCAGTACACGATCGGCGGTGCCGGAACCGGCGTGGCGGCGATGCTTGTCGGGGGCGCAGACAACACGCTGAACAACCACAGCCTGCTCTATGCGATGGGGGCAACGCCGAGTTTCACCATCCAGGCGTCGCAATTTCAGGCATTCCAAGCCTTCCTGTTGGCGCCCGGTCCCGTCGTGCCGACGAATGCGATCCTGGAATCGCTTCTGGACGATTTCAGCCCACTGGCTATCACCGGCACATCGGGCGATGACCATGTGGAGAATTCGAAGAGCGCCGACACGCTCGGACGGGTGATCGGCAACATGGACCTCGGCGGCGGCACGAACAGCTTCCACAATATCGCCGACGCCTCGATGGTCGGCCTCAAGACCATCGATCTCGGCGGCGGCAAGTTCACCAATGACGGGCTGTTTACCAATCAGGGCATCGGCGTCGTGGCCAAAGTGGATGTCACGAGCGGCTTCACGCAGATATTCTCGGGCGACTTCGTCACCGACGTCGATCTCAACAACCAGATCACGGATGCCCTGGCACTAACGGTGGCCGGAGACTTCGATGGTGAGGCGCCGTTGAATTTCCTGTCGATCGACAAATTGTTCGCCGAATATGTGCTGGCCACCGGATCGGCGATGACCGATTCCGGCATCACGCCCACGACGCTGCATCCGGCGGTCGGCTTCAATTTCCTGACCAAGGTGGTCGGCGGAACGGATCTGGTTCTCTATGCCGACAATCCGACTTTCCTGGAGTTGGCACAGGATCCTAACTCCGGCACGACCGATCCCGGCGTCTTCCAGATGGCGCAGTATCTCGATGATGTCGAGGCTTCTTCGAGCCCAGACAATCCGATGGCGCTGTTGATCAACATGCTGCGCTTCCTGCCCGATGAAATGGAGCTCGGCTCGGCCCTGACGCGGCTGACGCCGCACTATGCCGTGCACACATTCGAGATGATCAACCGCTCCACGGACATCATGCTGGAGGCCGCGCGCGAATGCACCGGCGTTCCCGCCTACAAGGATCCCGACGGACGTTGTGTCTGGGCGTCGATCAGTCCGCAAGCCGAGTACAGCCGCGACGCTGGGGCCGGCACCACCAGCCGAGACGACGTCATGAAGACGATGTCGCTTGGCGGCATTGGCGAGGTCAGCCAGCACTGGTCGCTCGGCGCAACGATAGGCCGGACCGAATTCGACTCGAAGATCGATTTCAACGGCGAATTGCTGTCGGCCACGACAGGCGAATCCTGGCAGGCGTATGCGCTGGCGAAATATGCCGACAAGAACTACTTCATCGACTTCGCACTCGGCGGCGGCACCGGCTCCTTCAAGGGCGAGCGCGATACGCATCTCGATCAGGTGGCCTTCATTCCGGGCGAAACGCTGATCGGCGATTATCTGCCGGAGGCATTGCTGCCTGGCATCGGCAACAGTGTCACCTACACGCAGAAAACCGCCCAGTTCGGCGGTTTTCTGCGTGTTGGTGACACTGTT
>NZ_RZOL01000593.1:0-2658 GCF_004022985.1 Mesorhizobium sp. M7A.F.Ca.ET.027.02.1.1
CCGTCGGGCCGCCCCTCAGCAGAGGGCGCATTGTGGCTAGCAGCGGGTCGACACGGTCGAAGAGTAATGGTGGAAGATAGCTGTGCGTCCCGTTGAACGGATCGTAGGTATTGAGGAGCATCTTCGCGATGATGCCGCCACTTTCCATGTCGATCCGCGAGCTGGCCGGATCGCCGGCATATTCCCACCGCTTGAGCGCGATTACCCGCTCCACCAGCTTGGCGCGCAGATCGGCAGGCCGAGAGGCGGGGCGTTGGGGATCATTGAAATAGAGCGCGTCGGCCGCATGCACGACCGCCTGCGCAACGTCGCCGAAGGGCTCGTCTGGCAAATCGGTCACAAGCTTTAGATCGGTATCGAATGACGCGGGCGTGCCGTCGAGTAGTCGCTCGGCGAACAGCGCATAATAGTGCAGGTTCCAGTCGTGGGGATCGCGGTCGATCTCGATATCAACCGATAGCCCCAATCCGTTCATTCGCGCGGTCCAGTCGGCATAGCCCGCGACCACCTCCTGCCGCCAGCCGATCGATCCCTTAGGCGCGGCCTGGATCATCGCCAGCCACTGCGCCGCAGCCGAGCTGTCGGCGTGGACGATCTCGATCGCCTCGTCTTCGTCGAACTCTCTCGGTGTGACTGGTTCGGGAACGCGGATGCGCGAGCCGCGGCGCAGATGTGGACGCTCCCTGGGCCAAATCGGCCATGCCGGTTCGGCGCCGCCATCCAGCCACGCGATCTCGGCCGCGACCGCGGCATCGATAGCCGCGGCCCGCTCTGCTTCGAAACGCGCATGCTCGGCGTCGTCCTCCTCCTGATAGCTCTTCCAGCGCCAAGTCATGCTTGCGAAGGCTACGCGCATCGCCGCTTTGAAGAGCCTGGGCTCGATCTCTAGGATCCGCGCAAGGCCGGCGGAAAAGGCCGGCGCGGCGCTGCGGTCCTTGCGGGTCGCGATCCGGATCAGCGCATCTCGGTCCGCGTTGCTCCCGTTACGCTCCCAGAGATGAATCAGCGCAAGCGTCGCGATCGCCGGGCGGTTGAAGCGTAGCGTATCCTGCGAACCACCTCCGCGATCGGACTGCTCTTCCAACGCGATCGAGATGACCTGACGAACCCATCTCTCGTGCGTTGCGAGCAACTCGTCATCCCCATCGCGTGCCACCAGCAAGGCAGTCTTGATCAGCCTCGTCGAGCGCGATTTGAGAGCATCGGTGTCACTGTCGTCGGGGAGATCACCCTCTGCGTATTCGACCGCATCGCGTGCCGTTGAAGCAGTGGCGTGTTCGCCTTCTCCGCCCATAGCCAAACTGATGCGAGCCTCGAGTTCGCTCGATCGGACAAACTCACCCCGCATCCTCTCCATCGCTGCAAGATGAGCGGCCTCGTCCGCCGGCGATTGATAGGCCAACTTCCCGCCCCCGATGTCTGTCCAGTTCGACCGCTGGAGCATGTTGTTGGCAACGCGTGCGATGAACCGGGCATCTCCCCAGTTCGAATAAGGCTCATAGGGGTCCAGGTTCTCGACCGCAGCGCTCATCCGCTCACGCAGACGGTTCGCAATGGTATCGTCGCCCATATAATTCGGGACGATGTCAAACAAGGACGCACCCCGTGACGGGCGGGCTTTCAAGTCGGCCAATTTGACCTTTCCATCCGGCTCTTTCCCGATAGGGGAATCGATTCCCGAACCGATATGATCATGGGTCTGACGCGCACGGTCGGCAGCCAGCAGCTCCGGGGCCGCGATAAAAGGAGCGAGAACATCACGGCCTACACCGAAATGCGACAGCAGCACGTCGATTGCGACCAGCAGATAGGCTGCACAGCTGCCCTCGGGTCCAAGGATGTCGGTGAGCACTTCATCGACGGGGACACCGTCGTCGAGGCGCTGCTGGCTCCACGCCTCGAGGGCCTTCAGTCCGGAGGCCGCCGAGTACTCGTGGCTCTGATCGCGAGACCACAAGTAGCTCGAAGTCCAGGGAAAGAAGCGCGGGCCATGGCCGAGATCGACGGTGTAGCCGTCGTCTTCCGACACAAGCCCGTTGGTGTTGAACGCAATCGCTTCCGCGACCAGCGTCCGAATCAGTCTCAACCCTTCGGTCGCGCCGGACTCCAACAGATCGAGGAATGGCGGCTGCGCTGGCGAGGCCGGCAGATAGTCGCTGTCGGCGAAGGTGAAGGCTCGCCCCATCGAGCGGTCACGGCGGCCGCGCCGATCCCGCTTCTCAATGAGGCTAGACAGCACGAGGTCCGCAAGCTCGGCCGGCGCAACCGGCGCGATCATCTTGGAAAATGGCCGGATCGCTTTGACCTTGTAGCTGTCCTTCTCGGCGCCGAGCTCCCTTAAATAAGTCTTCAGTTGATCGGGCGCGAATTCGCCAAGCAAGACCGCAATCCCGCGCAGCTGCTCTATCGTGCTACGCGACGCGTCGCTCGCCGCCCGGCCGAGGCTTCGCTCTCCGGGGATCGTCACCTCGGCGTCGCGAACATCAAGCTGACGCAGCCAGCCGAACAGCATGATGGCCGTCTGCTCGGCGAACGGTCGAAGGTGCTTGAGGAAATAGACCTGTATTTGGACCAGCTCGACCACCGCGCCGATCGCCGACAATGGAATCTCGGCAGCGTGCGCCACCACCCAGCGCAGGACCAGAACTGCCGACCCGG
>NZ_RZOL01000594.1:0-2654 GCF_004022985.1 Mesorhizobium sp. M7A.F.Ca.ET.027.02.1.1
CCTTGAAGTGCTCGACGAGCGCGGCGCGCGTGTCCTTTACGCGGGCGCGCGGCAGTACCGGCGTATCAGCGCACGAGCCTTCGACCGCCGGACGCGACAGGCAGGAGAGGAAGTCCTCCGTGCCCATGTTGGTGAGGAACCCGTCCGCGCCGATCGCACCGCCGGCGACGAGCGCCACGACGCCCGACTTGCTCATGCCTTCACGGCAAGACAGAGCGTCGATCAGGACGCCGCGCGCCGCGATGCGCAGCGTGTCGGTGTCGAAGGCGAACTTGCCCTCGGCATCGAACAGCGCGGCCGCATGCCGGCCGAAACGACCTCCGAAGCGGAAGTCGCCACCGGCGCCGGAGTCGACGCGGACGTTCTGGCCGGCGAAGGCGAGAACGAGCAGCGCGAGCAGCGTGTCGTCCTCGATCGGTGCCCGTGACAGCGCCTCGTGCAACGCATCGGTGCGCAGGTCACCAATCATCTCGATACCCTTGCGGGTAACGTCGGGGCGCGGCTTGGAGACGACGATCGTCTCGTCGGCAGCATCGCCCGCTTCCGAACCCTTGGCCTTCTTCTTGGCCTCGGGCATGCGGAAGTGGACCGTCTTCACCTTGCCCTCGCGGTCAAGGTACATCGCAGTGTGGTCCGACTTCTTGGGCGGGCCATAGACGCGCTCGGCCTTGGGCGGCAGCTTGACCTCGCCGTAGTTACTGACCTCGCCGATGACGCCCTTTTTCGGAAGGTTCTGCGTCATCCACTCCTGTTGTGCGCCGAGGAAGGCCTCGACGTCAGTGGTATAGCGGCTGTCCTGATCGGCCGGGGCGAACAGATCCTCGACCCAGGCGATGCCGTAGGCCTGGGCGAGGTCGTCACCGAAGCTGGCGTCGCGCGCATACATGCGGGTCTTGGCGAGAGCGTTGGCGACACTCCACCACGAGACCTGCGGGTCGCCTTTGGACGGCTTGTTGGCCTTCCAGACCTCCTTCTGATCCTCGAGCGAGGCGGCCGCGATCGTGCGAAGCTGCCGCTCGTCGGGCATGTCGCCCTTGGCCATGTGATCCAGCATCGCCGGCAGAACGTTGGCGAGCAGGCGCAGCTTCCTGATCTGGCGGACGGGAAGCGCCAAAGCGACGGCGATGGCTTCCTCAGTCCAGCCGAGCGCGACCAGTCGCTCGATCGCGCGCCATTGGTCGACAGGACTGAGCTGCTCATGAGCGAGCGTGTCGGCCAGCGACCGCATTGCGCCACCATCCTCGGCCCTCTCGATGACCACGACGGCGATCTCTTCCAGACCGGCCGCGATCGCCTGCTTCACCCGGCGATGGCCGGCATCGATGACGTAGCCATTGCCGCCTTCCGTCTCCAGCGCGACGACAGGCGGCTGCACGATGCCGACGGCGCGGATGGTAGCCAGCAGCAGCGCGTCGGCCTGCGGACTGGACTTCGAGCGTCGCGCCTTGTCGGGGTTATCCTTCAGCGCACGCGGATCGACAAACTTCAGTTCCATGGAGATGCTCCTTCAAGGGGTTTGGGGACACCGCTGATCGATGTGTCCTTCCTCGTCTTCTTCCCGAAGACATCCCCCGGCCCGCGGAGCGGGCGGGCCGGTGCAACCACGGCCGAGCATCCCTGCCCGGCTGGCCGAGCGGGGCTAACAGCCCTGCGCAGGACGACGCGGCCGGGATCGCGAGCGGCGCGGTTGAGCGCCAGCGTCAGCGGCCTGCCCGATCTGCGAGCGGGTTTTTTTCATCCTCCGTTTTCCTTTCCTCATCCCTTCGACGTGGACCGGGGTATGGAGATAAGCGGAAAATTTAGCACGGCAAACTGGAGGTTAAGGTCTTTGAACCTACGGACGCCGCAAGGAGCCCTCCAGCGGCTCGAAGCTGTCGCGCTGTGATCATGAGGTCACCCATTCATGGTCAGAAGGTCAGCCACGAACTCGTGCAGGACAAACGTTCCGGAAAGACGTCGACCGGCGAACTCCGAACCATCTGATGGAGGCTACCAGGCAGTCTATCTCAACCCTTCCACATCTTTGAGCGAAGCCGCGCGCCTCGAACTCTAAAAGATATCGGGCCTTATCCAAGCATTGCCTTCCCTGATCGCAGGATAGGCGCAGATGGCCAGCAGCGCCATTTCCTCAACTCGGCTCGCTCTATCATGGTCACGGCTGTTTTCGCCCACTCGTAGAGGGCCTTGCCGAACACCGCGTTGCTGTCTTGTGGACATCAATCAGCGCTCGCAGGCCGTTGGACGATTCTCCGTCTCGGCGCGGCGGCTCCGTGGCGAGAGCCCACAAGGTTTTTGTTCTTTGTTTGTTGTTTCTGAAGAGAAATCCGGCTGCTAGCGGGGGACCAGTATTGTTCCATTTCGGGACCAAAGTGCTGGCATTGCTCTTGCTTCGGACGTGGTGCCGGTTGATCCCGGTCCTGATCACGTACTTTGATCAGGTGTAGGCTCGCCGGGCTTGAGGTGGTTGGGGTTTCTTCGCCCGGCGAGTTCCGCCACGCCAAGAACAAAGGCCGGCGCCCTCGCTGAAGCTAATCCGAATGGCGCCGGCCACGGGCGGGATTGGGATCCGCCGCGCCTTGGCATAGCTGAGTCGTTACGCAGCGTCAGGTGGTGGCGGACACTTTGGCTTTCCGCTTCGCAGCAGCCTTCTTGGC
>NZ_RZOL01000595.1:0-2640 GCF_004022985.1 Mesorhizobium sp. M7A.F.Ca.ET.027.02.1.1
GCCGGCCCCTGTGCGTTCAACGCAAAGGCGATGGCGCCCTTGGCATCCTTCGACAGCAGCGAGATGTCGCTCAGCGCGCCCTTGATGTCGGCGGCCACCTTGTTGTCGGCAAGGCTGGCTTGCCCGTCGGCGGTCAGCGCACCCGAGGTCAACTTCAATCCGCCTATGTTGATGCTGCCGTTGGGGTCGCGCTTCAGCGTGGCGCTGATCTCAGCGCGCTCGCCAAGCATGCCGCGCGCCGCCGCCGGCAAGGCCGACGATGGGGCATCCGCCTTCAGGTTGAGGTCTATGGCACCGTCTCGCAGCGATACCTGGCCGGCGACCTGGCTGTTCAGCGCATCGCTCTTGAGCGAGCCGCTGTCGATGGCAAACAGGTCGGCCGTCAGGCGGCCGCTGACGGCTGCCGTGACCTTGCCGGCGATCAGCGGCGCGATCATCGGATTGTCGAGGCCGACCTTGTCCACCGACACGGTGCCGGAAACCGGCCCTGCACGGTTCTTGAGATCGAACGCATCCGAATGCAACGCCAGGGCAAGCCCCTCCACCCTCGCCGGACTGGTGACGATCGAGGGCAGAATCGCCGAGACATCCAGGCGGGCCCGCGTGCTCTCGCCCGCCACCTTTGCCGACAAGGACTGGATCTCGATCTTGACCGGGCTCTCGGCGCTGCCGACAGTCAGGGGCAGGCTGGGGCCGGATGAGATGAGATCGAGCACAAAATCGCTGGCGCCGTTCGGGTTGAGGGTGCCGGTTGCCTTGCCGGAAACCTTGTCGCCGGTCAGCGTCACCTGATCGAGCACCACGCCGCCGGCAATCGTGTAGCTGCCGGCCGCATCGACGGCGAGCGGTCCGAGCCCGGCCTGCCGGGTCTGGCTGGTTTCGATACCGGCCAGTTGCGCATTGAAGCGGACATCGGGAGCGGCCGGCGGTCCGGTCACACCAGCCGTGCCGCTGAGCGTGCCCACAGCATCGAGGCCGGGCGAAAATTCATTGGCGAGCGCCGCGGGAAGTGCCGAAAATTGCGCCGCGAGATCGAGCGTCTGGCCAGCTGTCCCGGACAAGGTCACCGAGCCACCGCCGACGTCGAGCGCCAGCCTTTCGATGCTGGTCGTGCCGTTGGCGATGCTTAGTGTCGACGCCTGAGCGATTGCCGCCTTGATGCCGCGAACCGTCGCCTCGCCCGAGGCAATCTCGATGCTGGTCGTGCCGTTGGCGATTTTCACCCGGCCGGCAGCGGTCGCCGGAATGCCCGCTATGGTGGCGCCGCCGGTAAAATTGGTCCAGTCGCCATCACGCTTCAGGTCGACGCCGATGCCGCCGATTTCCGTGGTCCCGGAGGTGACGCTGTCGGCCTTGATCGTACCCGCGATCGCCGGCGCCTTGAGATAATTGGCGATCAGCGCATTGACGGTGATGGCCTTGGCCGTCACCTCGCCGCGCGCGATCGATGTGCTCTTGGCATCGATGGCGACGGAGGGCGCGTCGCCATCCCCCGCGAAGCGGATGGTTCCGTCGATGTCGCCCGTTATCGCCTGGCCGGCAAGTGCGGCCAGCTGGTCGATGGCAGGTGCATCGAGCGTCAGCGTGCCGAGCGGCATGTACTTGTCGTCGAGCGCGAGATCGCCCGAGACCTTGTTGTCGCCCAGCGAGACCAGGAATCCATTGATCGAACGCTTGCCTTCGCTCGTCACCAGCGCTGCTTTGATGTCGAGCGGCTGGTCGTCGACGGAGCCGGTCAGCGATACGTTAGCGGCGGGACTGGTGATATCGGCCTTGCCGCTAGCCGTCAGCTTGATGCTCTTCACCGTGCGGCCCGATGCCGTCAGGCTCTCGCTATCGGCGGTAACCGTGAAGTCCGGCGCCGTCATGGCGCCACTTGCCGACAGCGCGAAATCGACGCCACCGGCAACCGGCACGCCCACTGTCGGCGACAGCACGGAAACGTCGCCCAGTTTGCCCTTGATGTCGGCCTTGATGTCGGTGCCTTGAATGCTGGCCGTGCCGGCGGCGCTGAGCGTGCCGGACGTGAATTCGATCGAATTGGCGGCGAAGGATCCCTGCGGATCGCGGGCCGCGCTGGCCGAGAATTTCACCCTAGCGCCGAGCACCGAGGCGATCTGCGGCGGGAAGGCCGTCGCCACGGCATCCGCGTTCATCTTGAGCTGCATCGACAGGTCGGCAAGCGCCACCGTCGCGGTCAGCGAAGCGTTGAGCGCGTCGGAACGCAGCGTGCCCTGGTCGATGGCAATGGCGTCCTTGCTGACCGACCCGGCCAGATCGACATCGATCTTGCCGGTGATCAGCGGCGCCAGCGTCGCCACGTCGGTGTTGAGGCCGCCCGCCTCCAGCTTGACGGTGACCGGCCCGGCGCGGTTCTGGATGTCAAAACCGTCGGAATGGATCTGCGCCGCCAGATCATCCAGCCGCGTGCCGCCGGCGACGATGGAGACGAAGGAGGCGCCGATGTCGATGATCGGCGCCTTGCCGTCGCCGAAGGCGCGGGCGGTGGCATTGCTGATCGCCAGCGTGATGGGCTGCGCCTTGCTGCCGACGCTGATCACCACGGGCGGACCCTTGGCGGCGAGTTCGACCGAGAGGTCGCTGGCGCCGGCAGGATCGACAATGCCGGTCGCGGTGCCG
>NZ_RZOL01000596.1:0-2611 GCF_004022985.1 Mesorhizobium sp. M7A.F.Ca.ET.027.02.1.1
TTCCATATGCGATAGCCCTGCCGTTCACGGGGAGAGGATCCCGGCAGGGGGATGAGGGGCAGCACCAGCCTCAGCTTCGATTCTCAGCCGCCAACCCAACCAGCAGCTCCAGCGCTTCCTCCGCCCGGTCGGCGGGGACGAACAGATGGTCGTGGTAGAAGGCCGAAACCGGGTTCACGCCCATGCCGGCGGCGGCGAGGCGCGTGGTGATGGCGGCGAGGAAGCCGACGGCTTCCAGCGACGAATGGATGTTCAGCGTGACCATCCGGCAGCGGAATGACGCGGTCAGTGCCGCAGCGATGGCCTTCTCCTCGGTTACGATCAGCGTCACGCCCTCGCGCTCGCGAAACACCATCACCGGCTCGAGGCCTTCCGGCTGAGCGACGCCAGGCGCCAGCGTGGCGAAGACATAGGTGCCGGCCAGCAGTTCCGGCGTCATCGATGCCAGCAGTGTCTTCAGATCGGTCTCGCCGGTCATTCGTTTCTCTCGCCTGCAGAAATGGGCCGCAGCCCACGTGCTCTTCAATATCCGCGACCGGCGCGTGCCGATAGTCCTGGCGCTGCAAGGACGACATGGCGATGTCGCTGGCGGCTGGGCTTGCGGACCTGTCGCATCGCACAATAGAGGAGCTGAGGGCCGTGCCGGTCCGTGAAAGGCCTTCGATGATCGTTCGCCCGCGCCCCACATTCCTGCAGCTGTTCTTCATCATGCGCGGTTCGGTCGTGCCACGCATCCTGCCGCAGATATTGGGCTTCGCGCTCTATTCCGCGATCATCCTGGCCGTGGCGCGCCGGTTCCAGCTTGATTTCAGCATCTTCAACATCACGCCTTTCGGCCTGGTCGGCGTGACATTGTCGATCTATCTCTCGTTCCGCAACAACGCCGCCTACGACCGTTGGTGGGAGGCGCGCAAGCTGTGGGGCGCGCTGGTCTTCGAAATGCGCAACCTGGCCCGCGCCACCACCAGCCTCATCCCGGACCAGACCGAGCAGCGCGCCTTGCTGATGGAAGCGCTCGCCTTCTGTCATTTCCTGCGCGGGCAGTTGCGCAAGATCGACAGCATGAAGGATGCCCGCGCCTTCATCGACGCCGAGGCGGACAAGGCCGCAGCCTTTTCCAATCCGGCAGATGAGATGGTCAGGCGCATGGGCCGGCGTGCCAATGCGCAGCGCCGGGCGGGCGACGTCGACTCGATAGGCTTTCGTATCCTCGATGAGAGGCTCGCGTCGATCGCAGCCATCCAGGCCGGCTGCGAGCGGATCGCCGGTACGCCGTTACCCTTCGCCTACACGCTGCTGGTGCATCGCACGGCCTATATCGTCTGCCTGCTGCTGCCGATTGGCCTGATCTCGACCACCGGTTGGGCGACGCCGCTGTTCACGGCGTTGATCGCCTACACCTTCTTCGGCCTCGACGCGCTGTCGGAAGAGCTCGAGGATCCGTTCGGCACCGAGGCCAACGACCTTGCACTCGACGGCCTCTGCCGTGTCTGCGAAATCTCGGTGTTCGAAGCGCTGGGCGAAACGCCGCCGAAGATGATCCCCGCGGAAAAGTTTTATTTTTCCTAGGCGAAGGCGCGCGGGCTTAAAACAATCGGACCTCTGTCGGATCGCAGCCCCATGCCACGTCCTTGGTTCGACCCCAGCGAAAAGGGCTCGAACCACTAGGAGGGACCACCATGAGCATTTCCGAAATCGCGCCCGTCTCGCCGGGCGCTTTATGGGCCGGCCGCGCGCTCAGCGGCGTCATCGTGCTGTTCATGATTTTCGATGGCGTCATCAAGCTGCCGCCGCTCGATGTCGTCACCCAGACGATGGTGCCGCTCGGCTGGCCGGCCGATGCCAATGTCGCGCGCATGCTGGGCGTCATCGGCCTGATCTCGACCGCTCTCTATGCACTGCCGCGCACCTCGGTGCTCGGCGCCATCCTGCTCACCGCCTATATGGGCGGCGCCATCGCCACGAATGTCCGTGTCGACAGCCCGCTGTTCTCGCACATTCTGTTCGGCGTCTATCTCGGCATTATCCTGTGGGGTGGCGTGTATCTGCGCGCGTCCGCGCGCTGATCCCGTTCAGCCGTTAGATCCAGATCGAAGCATCGCTTTCCGCTGAAAGCCTGAACCCCTTGCCGGGCAATGTCTCAGGGATCGAATCGCGGAGTTGCGAGTTAGAGATTCGCCTGGCGGCGGAGGCGGCTCCTATCGGAGAGGAACGATGATGAAGAAAATGATGCTTTTGATGGCGCTGCTGGTGCCGCTCGCCGCTTGTTCGCAAACGGAAAAAGGCGCGGCCGTAGGCGGCCTCGGTGGCGCTGCCGTCGGTGCGGCGGTCGCTGGCGATCCGGTTGAAGGCGCCGTCGTCGGTGGTGCTGTCGGCGCCGTGGCCGGTGCGCTGATCGGCCGGGCGAGCGAGCGTGGCGAATGCCGCTACCGTGATCGCCGTGGCCGCGTCTACGTCGACCGCTGCCCGGACGGTTATTGATCGGCAGCTCTTACAGACAGAACTGGACAGCAAAACGGCGGGCACATGGCCCGCCGTTTTCCTGGATGCGAATAGAGCAATTATTCGGCGGTGGCGGCTTCCGCCTCGGCCGGTGCGGCCGCCGCTGCAC
>NZ_RZOL01000597.1:0-2611 GCF_004022985.1 Mesorhizobium sp. M7A.F.Ca.ET.027.02.1.1
CCGCCTCGGCGCAAGTCGAGAAGGACGGCAAGTTCGTCCTCGAAGGCAATATCTTCGGCGACGGCGCCAAGCGCGACATCAGCGCCTTCGGAGTCAAATCGGCGGCACCGACGCAATATCCCGCCGGCACCACAGCCGATCTCGGCGACGGCATGACCTTGCAGCTCAATGCCGACGGCAGCTTCATCATGCAGTCCCCGAAAGCGTTCGAAGGCGATCGCGGCCAGCGCGTCTATTATGCTTCGTCGGCGCCGCCGAAATTCACCACCGACAATTACAGAACCGTGCTGTTCTCCGAAGGCATCGGACGGTCATTCATGAATTCCCTGACCGTCACCATTCCGGCTACCGTCATCCCGATCCTGATCGCCGCCTTTGCCGCTTATGCGCTGGCCTGGATGCGGTTTCCCGGCCGGGCGTTGCTGATCGCGGTCATCATCGGCCTGCTGGTGGTGCCGTTGCAGATGTCGCTGATCCCGTTGTTGAAACTCTATAATGGTGTCGGCGCTTTCTTCGGCATGCCGTCGAAGACCTATCTCGGCATCTGGCTGGCGCATACCGGCTTCGGCCTGCCCTTCGCCATCTACCTGCTGCGCAGCTACATTGCGGGCCTGCCGCGCGAAATCATGGAATCGGCGCGCATCGACGGCGCCAGCGATTTCGAGATCTTCGTCAAGATCGTCTTGCCGCTGTCGTTCCCGGTGCTGGCTTCGTTTGCCATCTTCCAGTTCCTGTGGGTATGGAACGATCTGCTGGTGGCGATGGTTTTCCTCGGTACAGAGGCAGACCAGATCGTGCTGACCGCCAAGCTCAACGCGCTGTTGGGCTCACGCGGCGGCGACTGGGAGATTCTGACGACATCGGCTTTCGTGACCATCATTGTGCCGCTGATCGTGTTCTTTTCGCTGCAGCGCTATTTTGTCCGCGGGCTGCTTGCCGGCTCGGTGAAAGGAGGCTGAGACGATGCAATCCGCTTTGAAGGCCAGCTCGAAGCCTGACCTCGCCATCGATCGCGACTGGTGGCGAGGCGCCGTGATCTACCAGATCTATCCGCGCAGCTACCAGGACTCGAACGGCGACGGCATCGGCGATCTCAAGGGCATCATAGGCCGCCTCCCCTACATCGCCGCACTCGGCGCGGATGCCATCTGGATTTCACCGTTCTTCAAGTCGCCGATGAAGGATTTCGGCTATGACGTGACGGATTACTGCGATGTCGATCCGATGTTCGGCACGCTGGCCGACTTCGACGCGCTGACCGCCGAGGCACACAGGCTGGGCTTGAAGGTGATGATCGACGAGGTGTTGTCGCACACCGCCGATAACCACCCATGGTTCAAGGAAAGCCGGTCGAGCCGCAGCAACCCGAAAGCCGATTGGTACGTCTGGGCAGACGCCAGGCCGGACGGCACGCCGCCCAACAACTGGCTGTCGATCTTCGGCGGCTCGGCGTGGCAATGGGACACCAGCCGCCAGCAATATTACATGCACAATTTCCTGGCCGAACAGCCCGACCTCAACTTTCACAACCACGAGGTCCAGGACGCGTTGCTCGACGTCACCCGCTTCTGGCTGGAGCGCGGCGTCGATGGTTTCCGGCTCGATACCATCAATTTCTATTTCCACAGCCAGGGCCTGGAAAACAATCCGCCGCTGCCGCCGGAAGAGCGCAACGACCAGACCGCGCCGGCGGTCAACCCCTACAACTACCAGGACCATCTCTACGACAAGAGCCGGCCCGAGAACCTCGGCTTCCTCGAACGGTTCCGTGCCCTGCTCGATGAGTATCCGGCAACCGCAGCGGTCGGCGAGGTCGGCGATTCGCAGCGCGGGCTTGAAGTGGTTGCCGCCTACACCGCAGGCGGCAAGCGCGTGCACATGTGCTACTCCTTCGATTTCCTGGCGCCGGAAAAGATCAGCGCGGGCAAGGTCCGCTCGGTGCTGGAATCCTTCGGCAAAGTCGCCAGCGACGGCTGGTCGTGCTGGGCCTTCTCCAACCACGACGTGATGCGCCCGGCCTCGCGCTGGGCCGCCAATGAGGCCGACCCGACCGCCTACCTCAAGGTCATCTCGGCGCTGCTGATGTCGTTGCGCGGTTCGGTCTGCATCTACCAGGGCGAGGAGCTTGGGCTCGGTGAGGCAGAGCTGCGGTTCGAGGATCTGCAGGATCCCTATGGCATCCGCTTCTGGCCGGAATTCAAGGGCCGCGACGGCTGCCGCACGCCAATGGTGTGGGATGGCAGCGCCAAGAATGGCGGCTTCTCCCAGGCAAAGCCCTGGCTGCCGGTGCCGGCCAAGCATCTGGCGCAAGCGGTCAATGTCCAGCAGGGCGACGAGGCTTCGCTGCTCGAGCACTACCGGCGCTTTCTCACCTTCCGGCGTGCCCATCCGGCGCTCGCCAAGGGCGACATCACCTTCATCGAAAGTGAGGGCGACACCGTCGCCTTCACGCGCCGCGCAGGCAACGAGCAGATCGTCTGCGTCTTCAATCTGGGAGCCGGGCCGGCCAAGGTTGACCTTGGCGGCCGATCGCTGCAACCTCTGCCCGGGCACGGATTTTCGGGGCAGGCGAACAGCGGTTCCATCGAGCTTGGCGGCTACGGCGCCTGGT
>NZ_RZOL01000598.1:0-2610 GCF_004022985.1 Mesorhizobium sp. M7A.F.Ca.ET.027.02.1.1
CGCGCAGTCAACTCGGCCTCGCCGCCGCAAGTTTGATCGGCGATTTCGCGACCCGGCTGTCCTGCGGGCTCATTCGTCTTGATCCGCTCTTGCTGAACACAGGCGACGAGCGAGCGGCCGTCTATGCGTTGCGTATCCTGCTGGCCATGACCGGCGGAATTGCCTTCCTGCCGGATCAGGCCCGCAGCGAGGCTCTGTTCGGTCGGCTGAGGGCTGGATTTCTTTGCGCCACATTGTCGCGGACGGTTGTCGATTCCCGGCGCTCCGGCATCTTCCTGCGCCGCGAGGCGCGCGGCCTGCCCGCCGCCGCAACCCTTACTGGCAGCACCCTGTGGGATGGCCGCCGGCGCATCACATTGAACGACAGCAGCAGCGCATTGTTGATTGCCCCGCTAGGCACGGCAGCGGCGAAGCGGCTGGCGACGGGCCAAGGAAAAGCCCCGCCGAGCCTGATGCGCGCCGCGCTCGCGGCCGAACCGGCGTTGTGGCACGCCGGGGAATGCCTTGGTTTGCCTGGATATGAACTGAAGTCTGCGATGGTGGAAGTGCGGCCGGTCGTTAGTCCCTTTGCCCGCTTCCTGCCGTCCTTCGACCTGGCGCCGGCGCAGGCCGTCGCCGGGCTGATTGGCGCGGCCCCGGTCCCGCCCTTGCCTTTCAGCGGCCATAGTGCCGGCTGATGGTTGCGCGAAAGCTTAACCCAGACGTGCTGTTATGCTTGGCAAGGGGAGGTGCTCTCCCTATGTTAGGCGCAAGTTTCCTCTCATGACGCGTGTCCGCCCCGCGGACGCCAACGGGACAATTGATGAATCCGAACTATCGCAACCTCGCGCTCTGGGCGATCATAGCGGTCCTGCTCATAGCCCTGTTCAATCTGTTCCAGACGCCGCAGACGCGAGGGGCTTCCAGCGATGTGCCTTATTCGCAGTTCCTGCAGGATGTCGCGGCGGGCCGGGTCAAGACGGTGACCATCGCGGGCGCCCGCATCAGCGGCACCTACACCGACAATGCCAGCGGCTTCCAGACCTATTCGCCCGGCGATCCTTCGCTGGTCTCGCGGCTGCAGGACAAGAACGTCACCATCAATGCGCGGCCTGAAACAGACGGTTCCAATTCGCTGTTCGGCTATTTGATCTCTTGGCTGCCGATGATCCTCATCCTCGGCGTCTGGATCTTCTTCATGCGCCAGATGCAGTCCGGCTCCGGCCGCGCGATGGGCTTTGGCAAGTCGAAGGCCAAGTTGCTCACCGAAGCGCATGGCCGCGTCACCTTCCAGGACGTTGCCGGCGTCGACGAAGCCAAGGAAGATCTGGAAGAGATCGTCGAGTTCCTGCGCGATCCGCAGAAATTCCAGCGGCTCGGCGGCAAGATTCCGCGCGGCGTGCTGCTTGTCGGCCCTCCGGGAACCGGCAAGACGCTGCTCGCCCGCTCGGTTGCCGGCGAAGCCAATGTGCCGTTCTTCACCATTTCCGGTTCGGACTTCGTCGAGATGTTCGTTGGCGTTGGTGCAAGCCGAGTCCGCGACATGTTCGACCAGGCCAAGAAGAACGCACCCTGCATCATCTTCATCGATGAAATCGACGCGGTCGGCCGTCATCGCGGCGCCGGCCTCGGCGGCGGCAACGACGAACGCGAGCAGACGCTGAACCAGCTGCTGGTCGAGATGGACGGCTTCGAATCCAACGAAAGCATCATCCTGATCGCCGCCACCAACCGGCCCGACGTGCTTGACCCCGCCCTGCTCAGGCCAGGCCGCTTCGACCGCCAGGTCGTGGTGCCGAACCCTGACATCGTCGGCCGCGAGAAGATCCTCAAGGTGCATGTGCGCAACGTGCCGCTGGCGCCCAATGTCGACCTCAAGGTGATCGCGCGCGGTACGCCGGGCTTTTCCGGCGCCGATCTGATGAACCTCGTCAACGAATCCGCGCTGATGGCGGCACGGCGCAACAAGCGCCTCGTCACCATGGCCGAATTCGAGGACGCCAAGGACAAAATCATGATGGGCGCCGAGCGCCGCTCGTCGGCCATGACCCAGGCCGAGAAGGAGCTGACCGCCTACCATGAGGCCGGCCACGCCATTCTCGCGCTCAACGTGCCATCGGCCGATCCGCTGCACAAGGCCACGATCATTCCACGCGGTCGCGCGCTCGGCATGGTCATGCAGTTGCCCGAAGGCGACCGCTATTCGATGAGCTACAAATACATGATCTCGCGTCTCGCCATCATGATGGGCGGCCGCGTCGCCGAGGAGTTCAAGTTCGGCAAGGAGAACATCACCTCCGGCGCCTCTTCGGATATCGAGCAGGCGACCAAGCTGGCCCGCGCCATGGTCACGCGCTGGGGCTTTTCCGACAAGCTCGGCCATGTCGCCTATGGCGACAACCAGGAAGAAGTGTTCCTCGGCCATTCGGTGGCGCGCACGCAGAACGTCTCGGAAGAAACGGCGCAGATCATCGACGCCGAAGTGCGCCGCCTGATCGACGAGGCCTATTCGTCGGCGAAGTCCATCCTGACCAAGAAGAAGAAGGAATGGATCGCGCTGGCACAGGGCCTGCTGGAATATGAGACGCTGTCCGGCGAGGAGATCAAGCAGTTGATCGCCGGCCACAAGCC
>NZ_RZOL01000599.1:0-2576 GCF_004022985.1 Mesorhizobium sp. M7A.F.Ca.ET.027.02.1.1
GAGTAGGGGAGTAGGGGAGTAGGGGAGTAGGGGATATGTTCGACAGCGCAATCTGCACCACTTACATACTGCCTTACTCTCGTATTCCCTTCAGGACATCAAATGCCTTCACCGGCAAGTTCCTCCGAAATCGTGCCGACCTGGTCCTGGGCGCTGCGCATCATCGGATAGATGGCCAGCACCTTTTGCCAGGCCTCGAGCGCCGATTGCTTGTGGCCGGTCAGCGCCATGATCTGCGCCAGGCCGGACAGCGCGCCGAAGTGGCGCGGCTCGAGCTGCAGCGTATGGTCGATGTCGGACATCGACTTGCCGTAGTTCTTCATCATGAAATGGACGGTGGCACGCCGGTTCCAGCCTTCGGCATAAGTCGGCTGCAAAGTCACCACCTGGTCGAGGAAATCGAGCGCGACGTCGAACTTCTGGCCCTCGACGGCTTTTTGCGACCACTGCATCATCAGGTCGATCGAGGCGCTGCCGGATTGCGACCACTCGCTCCAGATGTTGCCGGCGATCCGCTCGGCCGCCTTTTCGTTGCGCTCGCGTTTCAGATCGCTGAACAACTGGTCGAGGCGGGCTTGTTTCGTCGTTGCGGCGGGCGGCGCGTCCTGAGTGGCCGGCGGCGCGACAGCATCATCCGCCCATGCCGGGCCATAAATGACGCCGGAAACAAGCAGAGATGTCAAAAATGCAAAAAGAATCCGCATCGCCGGACTCTAGTCCCGGGCGACGGAACGTCAAACTGAATTTGGCGTGAAAATGCCGGCAGGCGGCAACAAGCATCAAATGGGGGGAGGCAACAGCCTCCTGCCCGAAAACTCAGCCCTGGCGTGCCTTGTAGCGCGGGGCGGTCTTGTTGATGATGTAGACGCGGCCCTTGCGGCGAACCAACTGGTTGTCGCGGTGACGCGCCTTCAGCGCCTTGAGCGAATTCTTGATCTTCATGGTCTTGCCTGTCGGTGTGGACCCGGTCCGGGTCGAAATTTTAAGGCGCGCCAGAAGACGCGCCTTTGAACTGTGGGAGGCTCATAAACGAGGAGCCTTGTCCCTGTCAACCGCAAGCGTGCTCCATAGCGGCTGTGAATCGTCCCTGTCATCAATTATCCGCCATGTCGGCCTTGCGGCATTGCGCGGCCCTGGGGCCGGCTGGGATGATGCGGTCGCCGTGAAGTGATTTGGAGAGAACCATGCGCCGAATGTTCCTGTCCGCCTGCCTTGTCCTGCTGGCGGCAGCTTCGGTTGCTCGCGCGCAGGAATGCGACCGCAGCGACGATAGCCAGCAGATGATGAACATCTGTGCCGGCGAAGACTATCAGGCGGCCGACGCCAAGCTCAACAAGGCCTATCAGGACCTCACCAGCTCGGATGACGCCGGCGGCAAGAGATTGCTGCAGGTGGCGCAGCGCGCCTGGATCACTTTTCGCGATGCCGAATGCGCGCATTCCACCGCCGCCAGTCAAGGCGGCTCGATCCATTCGATGGCAGTATCGCAATGCCTCACCAGACTGACCAATGATCGCATCAAGCAGCTCGCTGCCGCGGCCAATTGCGAGGAAGGCGATGTGAGTTGCGCCAATCCAGGGCAGGACGAGAGCGACGATTTGCAGTAGGCAACCTTATGAGGCGCGACGGCTGATCCGAGTGAAATGGCCCATCTTGCGGCTGGGCCGCGCTTCGGCCTTGCCGTAGAGATGCAGCATCAGATCGGGCTCGGCGAGAAGCTCCGGGACGCGCAACACATCGTCGCCGATCAGGTTTTCCATCACACAGTCGGAATGGCGGTCCGGGGCGCCGAGCGGCAGGCCGGCGATGGCGCGGATATGCTGCTCGAACTGCGAGACGATACAGGCGGCTTCCGTCCAATGGCCGGAATTGTGCACGCGCGGCGCGATCTCGTTGGCCAGCAGCGAGCCGTCCGCCAGCACGAAGAACTCGACGCCGATGACGCCGACATAGTTCAGCGCCGACAGGATCTTCGATGCGGCCGTTCGGGCCGCTTCCGCCGTCTCCGGCATAATGGCGGCCGGCAAGGTCGATGTGTGGAGAATGCCGTTGCGATGGATATTCTCGGCTGGATCGTAGGCGACAACCGCACCGTCCAGCCCACGCGCCGCGATCACCGATATCTCGCGCTCGAACGGCACGAAGGCCTCCAGGATCAGAGGCACATTGCCCATCGCCTCGCAGGTGCCGGCGAAGCCGCCGGCTTCCATGTTGCGGAAGACGCGCTGGCCTTTGCCGTCATAGCCCATGCGCCGGGTCTTCAGGACACCGCTGCCGTCGAATGCTTTCAGCGCCGCGATCAGCTGGTCATCATTGTCGACGGCGTGGAAATCGGCGGTGGCAATGCCGATGCCGTTGAGGAATGTTTTTTCGTCCACCCGGTCCTGCGCCACTTCCAGCGCACGCGCCGGCGGATAGACCGGAACCTTGGCGGCCAGCGCACTGGCGGCTGCAACCGGCACGTTCTCGAACTCGTAGGTGACGACGGAACTCGAGCCTGCCAGTTCGGCAAGGGCGGCCGGGTCGTCATAGGCGGCTGTTATCTGCCGGTTGGCGACCTGTGCCGCGGGGCAATC
>NZ_RZOL01000059.1:0-22501 GCF_004022985.1 Mesorhizobium sp. M7A.F.Ca.ET.027.02.1.1
GTATGTAGTTCTGCTCGTAGCTTCGCGCTTGGGCTTCCTGAAATGCAGCAACTTGTGGGTGGTGGTTTGAAAATCCGGCCAAGTCCTTGGCGTTGATCTTGCCTCCACAGCGGCCGTCGCCCTGCGAGCCAATCGCATAAAAAAGTCCCGAATCCTGCTGCAGTCCCTGGATCGCCGCTTTCAGATCCGGTGGCGTAGAGGGATCATTGGCTTTGTCGGTCAACGACTTCCAAGTAAGCGGGCATTGGTCCTTGTGACGGTTGAGTACCGCAACAATCTGCAACTCAGCCGTGGTCAGCGACCCACCGTTCCACGTGATTCCGGGGCTCGGCCTGGGAGCCGGCTCGATCTTCGGAGTGACGCCGAGCAGATGTTGGGCTTCAGTCGCCTTGGAGCGTTGCGATTGGTCCTCCTTGAGAGCCGCCCTCATATTTGGCGGCAGCAGATCCAGTGGGTGTTGCTCCAAGCCATTCAATGTCAAGACATCCGGTGCCAGATGGCCCAAAGGGTCCTGCCGCAATTTATCCATTGTCGAATCAAGATTCGACGCTGGCAGATCCCCTTGCGCGAAAGAGCCGGGCTTGTCTGCCAGCACACAAGTGGACAGCATCGCTTCGAAGCACGATGCACTTTGCTGATGCTGGGTCGCAAAATGGGAAACTTTCAGGCCCGGCCAACCCCTTGCGGACTGTAGCGAATTTGAGCGGTAGAAAGTTGAAAGATTACTGGCCGACATTATGCATCCTCAGACGTGACGTTGAAATCCCCACAAGAGACCCCGACAGAAGATCCCTTGCGTTTCACAAAATTCGACAATTCCAAGCGTCGGCAGGTCACGAATGCGCCTGCCCTGCCTTCAATTGCTGTGTTCCGGGCCGGCTCCAAGGTTCGGTCCAACACAATGGCCGGAGTCACCGCGAGAGCTGCCGGGACTCATCATGAGCGGATTAGCTTTCGAGAAACTGACGAGTTTGCGAAGAGTTCACAAAGGGGTAGCCGCAGTCATGTTCTTCAGAGCTGCGGGAAATCCTCAATGTTCATTTCTTGCCCAGCTCAGGCTTCCCGCCAACGCTATCCTGTTGTGGGATGTCAGAAGAATAAGAAGCATCCGGTCGTCCGTCGCGAACGACCGTAGTGGAGGAGCCGCGAAACAAGATCAGCACTGATTCCTTTGGCGTTGCCGCTATGTGAGTCTGCGCCTGCGCCTGCGCCACCAAGCCGTTAAAGGTCTGCTCCACGAGTGCGACGAAGCGCGGTGGACCGGAAACGAAGACGAGGCCATTGCCTGGCACGGGTTTGACCACATAGCGCTCGTCGGAGATATCAAGCTTGTCGAGAGCCCCCTTGAACGCATCGAAGCGAATCGACGTCATCAAAAGCATTCGAGTTTGCGATTCTTGTGCAGCAGACACATAGAGCACAAGGCCGTCATAGTACCATTGTAGACCGTAAAGGTTCGTCAAGCGGTCGAGGAACGCGCGCGGTGGCAAATCAGGCATACGTCCGCGAATTCGCCCCTTCACCGCAGGACTGATGTTGACCCTGATATTCAGGTTGTTGCCGAATTCCTGCAACGCTGCAGCGAGCTCCTGATCCAGAACCGTGTATCTATAGGGTGTCGCCGGAAGGGACAGCGGGACTGCATGCGCCGGGTGAATCCCGGTGGACAGAAAAAACCCGGCACAAAGAAGTCTCAAAACATGCAGGGTGACGGGTTGGATAAGCGTTCTCGGCATGTCGCACTGATAAACCAAACGCTGAAATCATCACAAGTGACTAAATTGCCGAAGAGATTTTAGATTGTCGAAATGACGCCGCCGTTAGTCAGCTTGTTGTCAGCTTGCCCCCCTAGGAGTGTTGCGCCGACACCGGGTGATGAATGGGCGGGGCTCGCCCGGTCAGAGAGAGCAACCGAGTCCTTACATGATGATGCCTGTCACGTCGATCTCTGCCACTCTAACGGCTGGCCTCCCCAGGGTCGGATCACCGTCGATTGTCGAGCAGGCCCAGTTTGAGCGCGCCTTAGGGCATGCAGCCGACTCGCTGAAAAACGATGCCGCCGCGGGGCCAGCGAGTGCGGCGCCAGTTGCTGCGGCGATGGATGTTCAGCGCGCGGCTGCGCCGACGAGCGGCATGGGCGATCGCGTGTTGCAGACGATTTCCTCCCTATATCCACACAACACTGTTTCCTTCCCCGCGCTCGACCATGACATAGCCCTTTCGAAGGGCGCTCTACCGGGACCGGCGCAGAAGCTTCCCGTTCCAGGTGAGGCGGGAACCGGAATCTCGGGCATTCCCCAACAAGGGCAAGACTTCGAAACGATGATGGCTGGTCTTCGGGATGTTTACAACGGCGTCACCCAGGTGGCGCTTATCTCCAAAGGCGTCAGCGGCGTCACATCATCCGTGAATAAACTTTTGAAGGAAGGCTGAACCGCGCGCATGATTGGCTTGGCCGAGGGCGAAATCATGCGTGGCCTGTCAGGGTGGCGGTCGGTTAGACTTGTCATGCTGCCAGTTCTCGTCGCCCTCACTGCTTGCAAAGCCGACCTCTACACGCAATTGCAAGAGCGTGAGGCAAATGAAATGCTCGCACTTCTTGAAGACAACGGGGTCGCCGCGATCCGGGTGGTCGCCAAGGATGGAACCAGCACGATCCAGGTTGACGAAAAGCTGCTCGCCTTCTCAATCAACCTTCTGAACGCCAAGGGGCTGCCGCGCCAATCCTTCAAGAACCTCGGTGAGATATTCCAAGGATCAGGCCTGATTGCCTCGCCGACCGAAGAGCGTGCCCGTTACGTGTATGCCCTGAGCGAAGAGTTGTCGCGGACGATCAGCGATATCGATGGCGTTTTTTCTGTACGTGTTCACGTCGTGCTGCCGCATAACGACCTTGTGCGAGCCGGTGCCACGCCATCCTCGGCCTCGGTGTTTATCAGGCACGACGCAAAAACAAATGTCGCGGCTCTGCTGCCAAAGATAAAGATGCTTGTAGCCGACAGCATCGAAGGCCTGTCCTACGATAAGGTGGAAGTGGTTTTGGTGCCGGTAGAACGGTCCGCACACGAGCAACGGCCCGATCCGACTGCTGTTTTGCCACAAGCATCACTACCTCTTCCTGCGCCACTTCTGGCGACCGTAACAGGTTTTGCCGCAGCCGTATTCGCCGTGGCCTGTTATCTCTTGATCGGCGTTGTTACGCGTCGGCGCAAGCAATCAACCGGCGTTTCCAAGGTCGAGGGGCGCCGGGATGCTTCTGCTGTCGAGGCCATTCGCAAAAGAATGCCTGCAATTGGACGTGGGTGACATCTCATTGCCAATGCCTATACAGACCGCCCGACCTGATGGTCCGCACTTTCCGGGCGCGAGCGAGCTTGCGGCTTCGGCCCATCCAACCCGTCTTGCGGCGCGTCTTGATCCAGCGTTATCGGCCGAAACGTTAGTGAAGTTGCAGAAGTGTTCCAGACTGCATCCAAGGCTGGCAGAATTGCTGGGCAACGATGACGTGGATCTGAACCACATCGGCTGCAGGCCGGACCTTCTACGCGGGCATGATCCATATCGAGCGGCCCTTCTTGCTGGTAGTATCTGGCATGCCCGTTCGCTGGTCGCGTTTGTCTCTCAGCCTGAGCT
Organism: Mesorhizobium sp. M7A.F.Ca.ET.027.02.1.1; assembly: GCF_004022985.1. NCBI lineage: Bacteria > Pseudomonadati > Pseudomonadota > Alphaproteobacteria > Hyphomicrobiales > Phyllobacteriaceae > Mesorhizobium > Mesorhizobium sp. M7A.F.Ca.ET.027.02.1.1. Next base: position 3,634 of record NZ_RZOL01000059.1, read on the forward strand.
TGCCATCCTTGTTAAACGCATCGGCGTGGATGCACACGCATTCGGAATCCGACACCTGCTGCATGCTGTTGACAAAAGACTGATCTCGGACCCAGAAAAACTCGCTCAGCAAATCGAATACGATGGACACGCATGTCTTGGAGCTTGGCTCCAGGACAGTTCAGCGACCGAGCGTAACCGCGTGCTTCTTCGATTGCCCGAGGGGACTGCCGCGGAGACTCCAGCACATGAGCATTGGACCGCCGCCGGCCAATTGCTTTCACTTGTAGTAGCTCATTTTGAGACAGAGACCCCGGTGAAATGACAGTCGAACTTTCCGAGGGGCCAATAGCGCCGCAGATGCGTCCAGTCGGACCACTGATACCCGCGAGCGAGCTCGAAACCTGGCACAGCGCCGCGCAAGCCCTTGCCGCGGCAGAACGGCATCGGCAGCGCGTTCGAAACTGGGCACGCGCGGTTTACCAGCGGGCGTGGGCGCGCGGCCACATGGAGGGCTCGAATGCAGGCACCGAGGAGATGGCAGGGTTGATTGCGGAGACAATCTCCGAAATCGCGCGACGAAAGGCGGCTCTGGAGCAGGAATTGCCGCAGCTCGTGATGGAAATATTGAGCGATCTTATCGGCGCTTTCGATCCGGGCGAGCTATTGGTGAGGGCTGTTCGTCACGCCATAGAGTGTCAATACAGCGGCGCCGACGTTTGCCTTCATGTTTCTCCCATGCAAGTCGACATGCTTGCACGAGAGTTTGCTCGATGCGACGGCCAGGATGGTCGACCAAGGGTGCGGATCGAGCCCGACCCGACATTGTCGCCGCAACGCTGCGTGCTGTGGAGCGAGTACGGCAATGTTGACCTTGGACTTGACGCCCAGATGCGCGCGCTGCGCCTTGGTTTCGGGACGCTCTGTGAGAAAGGCGAGCTATGAGAAAGCCCGTCCCAGAACATAACGCTGACGCCGACACTCGAGCTCTCGTTCCAGCAATCTCGTCTTTGAGGGCTGCGGCCAAGCGAATTGACACGCGTGCGGTGCGCGGTCGGATCACGCGGGCTATCGGCACACTGGTTCATGCCGTCTTGCCAGACACTCGTATTGGGGAACTTTGCCTCCTAGAGGACCCGCGAACCGGGCTGTCGCTCGAGGCCGAGGTGATCGGCCTGTCGGGTGATGGTGTATTGCTGACACCGATCGGGGACTTGGTGGGCCTATCCAGCCGCGCAGAGGTCGTGGCCACTGGCCGAATGCGTGAGGTGCCCGTCGGCGGCGATTTGCTCGGTCGCGTGATCGACAGTCGTTGCCGCCCATTGGACGGCAAAGGCGAAATCAAGACCGTCGAAACTCGGCCCCTGCATGGCAGAGCCCCCAATCCGATGACGAGGCGCATGATTGAGCGGCCATTCCCGCTTGGGGTCCGTGTCCTCGATGGTCTGCTGACGTGCGGCGAGGGCCAGCGGATCGGGATTTATGGCGAGCCAGGTGGTGGCAAGTCGACGCTGTTGTCACAGATCGTAAAGGGTGCCGCCGCTGACGTCGTCATAGTGGCGCTCATAGGCGAACGTGGACGGGAAGTTCGTGAATTCATCGAAAGGAATCTTGGTGAAGAGGGCCTTCTCCGTACGGTCGTCGTGGTTGAAGCATCCGACCGCTCGGCGGTAGAGCGTGCGCAATGCGCTCCAATGGCGACTGCGCTCGCGGAATATTTCCGCGATCAAGGCCTACGCGTTGCTCTCATGCTGGATTCGCTGACGCGCTTCTGCCGCGCTATGCGCGAAATAGGCCTTGCTGCGGGTGAGCCGCCGACGCGACGGGGCTTTCCTCCTTCCGTTTTTGGCATGCTGCCAGGCCTGCTCGAGCGCGCCGGCATGGGTGAGCGGGGCTCAATCACGGCCTTCTATACGGTGCTTGTAGAGGGTGATGGCACGGGTGATCCAATCGCCGAGGAATCGCGTGGTATTCTCGATGGCCATGTCATCCTCTCACGCGCTATTGCGGCGCGATCGCATTTCCCCGCTATTGATGTGCTGCAGAGTCGCAGCCGCGTCATGGATGCAGTCGTTTCGGGGACACATCGCAAGGCAGCATCCATTTTCCGCGAGCTCCTGTCGCGCTATGCCGAGACCGAGTTCTTGATCAATGTTGGCGAATACAAGCCAGGTGGAGATCCCCTGACTGACCGGGCTGTCGCGTCAATCGACGAACTGAGGGAGTTTCTGCGCCAGAGCGAAGATGACGCGTCAGATTTCGAGGAGACGGTCGCATGGATGTCGCGTCTGACCGCGTAAACTGGATTCAGTCTTCGAGGTTACGGCTTCTGAAGGAAATGCAAGAGCGTCGTGCCCTTGGCGAGCTGTCCAAGAAGGAAGCCCAGCGCGATGTGGCCGCCTCAGCCGTACAAAATGCCTCTAGGGAGCTTGCAATGATACAGCAACATTGTTCAAGAAAAGAAGCAGCGCTCTATCAGCATCTGATGTCACTCGACAACTTGTCTAGCGCAGCGCTCGACCGTCACCGCCTTCACACTGAACAACTTGCCGCTGAGATCAATTCCAGACGGCAGATGCTTGATGATACCCAAATCGCTCAAGAGGAGGCTGAGATGGCGGCGTCCAGGACGAGGGAGCTATGGGTCATATGTTCGGCGGCAAGGGACAAATGGCAACAAATCGAGGACGACGTGCGGCGCGCCGTCGAGACTCATTCGGAGGCCGCAGCCGAGATCGAGGCCGACGATGAGATACTGCTGAAATATGCGAGGGGGTCGCTTGCCTAAATGCCGCGCAACCGGATCCGACGGTCGCAAGAGGTCGTCCGAATGACACGACCGTGCAGTCTTTGATAGGCGCTGCGGTCACACCCGCCATGTTCGAACCAGTTCTGAAACTGTCCCACACGGTTGTCTCGTGGCTCAATGATACAGCAGCGCCGCGCACGCCGTTTCAAAGCCGGATCAACGAGGTGCCGCTATCGGTGCGAACGGCAGGGCTTGTCTGGCAGCAGGAACCTGCTGCCATTCCGATGCTTGACTGCGTCTGGAGAGTGGGAGCCGAAACGGTCATCTTGTCACTGTCGCGCCCGCTCGTAGAGGAGTTCATCACGACAGTGCAGAACGGCTTGGCCTTCCCTTCCGAGCCAACTGCTTCGCTAATTCTCGAACTCGCTCTGGAGCCGCTTGTCACTCGACTGGAGGAGACGACGCGTCTGAACGTGCAACTCGTGCGGGTATGCGAAGCCACGATGCTGGCTCCTCATCTTGAACTCGACATCATTTTCGGCGCGGTCAAGGGCAAGGGCCGTCTATTCCTGTTCACGCCACTTGACGGCTTAGTACCGCCTGCGTTTCGCGCGCTAGGCGAACTGCTTGCCCAGTTGCCGCGGCAGCTGGGCGGGCTGCCTCCAGAGCTCCCGCTCATTGTTGCAGGAGAGGTCGGCACGCTTCGCCTTCCTGCGGCGCTTCTTCGAAGCGCATGTGTCGGTGATGCATTGTTGCCCGATATTGCGCCGTTCGGCCGCGGCCAGATCACCCTAGCTGTCGGCCAGTTGTGCGCCGAGGCGGATCTTGACGGCGATGAATTAATCTTGCGGGGGCCTTTCCGCCCGCGACCGTGTCCTTTGGAGAGTGCGCATATGACACAACCCGGATCGCAACTGGAGCTTACTAAGGATCTCGACGATGTCGAGATCGTGCTTGTCTTTGAATGCGGCCGCTGGCCTATTTCTCTTGGGGAATTAAGAAGTGCCGGCGAAGGGCATATTTTTGAACTTGGATGGCCGATCGACGGCCCGGTCGACATAGTGGCCAATGGTCAGCGTATCGGGCGTGGCGACATTGTCCGCATCGGAGAAGAGCTGGGCATCAGGCTCCGTGGCGGGTTTGCATGCAATGAGTGAAGCTCAGCCGACAATCCTGGCGCTTCTTGCGGTTACCGCCGGACTCGGTCTGCTGGTTTTAGCAGTTGCCACGACAACGGCCTTTGTAAAGGTATCAATTGTTCTTTTCCTCGTCCGCAATGCGCTCGGGACCCAGACCATACCACCCAATGTGGTGCTGTACGCCGCGGCGATGATCCTCACTATGTTCGTTAGTGCGCCCGTTGCTGAGCAGACCTATGACCGCATGTCGGATCCCAAGCTCCACTATCAGACATTCGACGACTGGGTAAGCGCCGCTAAAGCCGGAAGTGAGCCCTTGCGCGAGCATCTCAAGAAATTCACAAATGAAGAGCAGCGGCGATTTTTCCTATCTTCGACAGAAAAGGTCTGGCCAGAGGAAATGCACGCTGCAGCCACGCCTGATGACTTTGCAATACTTGTACCATCTTTCTTGCTATCAGAATTGAAGCGCGGATTTGAGATAGGATTTCTACTTTATCTGCCTTTTATTGTTATAGATCTGATAGTGACAACTATCTTGATGGCAATGGGTATGTCGATGGTCTCACCAACTGTTATATCTGTCCCGTTCAAGATCTTCTTGTTTGTTGCCATTGATGGTTGGTCAAAATTGATGCATGGGCTTGTGCTGAGTTATACGTTACCGGGAGGCTGATCATCACTGAATCCAGCATCATTACTCTTATGAGCCAATCACTGGTGGTTTTCATGATCTGGATTCTACCGCCGCTCATTGCATCAGTGGTTGTCGGCCTCGTCATCGGCATCCTCCAGGCGGCGACGCAGATCCAGGATGAAAGCTTGCCGCTCACCGTGAAGCTTCTGGTCGTTGTCGCGGTGATTGGGCTGTTTGCTCCTGTGCTAAGCGCCCCGCTCATAGAGCTAGCCGATCAGATCTTCACCGAGTTTCCCGCAATGACACTTAGCTACTAGTCCGCCCCATGGACGCGCCATCGGCCGATATTCAAATTCTGATCCAGACGGCTCTCGAACTCGTCGTTGCGGCAGGTCTTGGGGCAGCCCGCGCGATGGGCATCATGCTGATCTTTCCCGTATTCACACGCTCGCAGATCAGTGGGCTGATCCGGGGCTGTTTGGCTGTTGGCTTCGCACTACCATGCCTGGCACACGTCAGCGGCGGATTGCCGGCGCTGGATCCTGATACGCGCCTGATCCAGCTAACCCTGCTCGGATTCAAGGAAGTTTTTGTCGGTGTACTCCTTGGCACTTTTCTTGGCATTCCGCTTTGGGGCCTTCAGGCTGCCGGGGAGCTTATCGACAACCAACGCGGCATCAGCAGCCCGACCGCTTCGGCCGATCCCGCGACGAACAGTCAGGCTTCCGCGATGGGCGTTTTTCTGGGGATCACTGCGATTGCCATATTCGTCGGATCAGGAGGCCTGGAAACTTTGATCAGTGTCCTGTACCGCAGCTACTTGATCTGGCCGGTGTATCAGTTTCACCCGACACTGAGTGGGCCAGGAGCAATGGAGTTGTTGGGGCTTCTCGACAGCATAATGCGCACGGCATTATTGGTATCGGGGCCTGTCGTGTTCTTCCTGATACTGATTGATATATCGATGATGCTGCTGCGTCGCTTTGCCCCGCAATTTAAGGCGAGCCAACTGTCTCCGGCAATCAAGAACATTGTCTTTCCAGTTCTCATGGTCACCTACGCTGCCTATCTGGTGGAGAGCATGAAACTGGAGGTCACACGTGCCAACGGCGTGCTGGAGTGGTTCGACAAATTGCTGCCATGAGCGACACAAGTGAAGAGAAGACACACGCCGCCAGCCCGAAGAAGTTAAGTGAAGCGCGCAAAAAAGGACAGCTGCCACGTAGCTCCGATTTCGTCCGCGCGGTCGGGACTTGCGCTGGGCTCGGCTACCTTTGGCTAAGAGGCAGCGTGATCGAGGACAAATGCCGGGAAGCGCTCCTATTAGCCACCAAGTTGCAGAGCCTACCTTTCGATACCGCGGTGCCGCAGGCATTGGTTGTGCTCGTCCAACTCACAGTCGCGGCTGTTGGCCCGCTGCTTGGAACCCTTGTCGCCGCGGTGATTTTGGCCAGCCTGCTAGCCAATGGTGGATTTGTCTTCTCTCTGGAGCCGATGAAGCTCAGCTTTAAGAAAATTGACCCCTTTGAAGGGCTGAAGCGCTTGGGGTCTGCTCGTTCCATGGTCGAAGTCTGCAAGACCATGTTCAAGGTATTGGTTCTCAGCGCAACCTTTTCCATTGTCCTTCTCGGGATGTGGAAGACAATGGTCCCTCTGCCGATCTGCGGCATGGGCTGTGTTGGCCTCATCTTTATGGAGACAAAATTGCTGATGGGAATTGGCGCCGGCGCACTGCTGGTCGGCGGACTGATCGATCTTCTGCTCCAGCGCGCGTTGTATCTGCGCGAAATGCGCATGACCAATACCGAAGTGACGCGCGAGTCGAAGGATCAGCAAGGAGCGCCAGAGTTGAAAGGTGAACAGCGTCGCATCCGCGAGGAGGCGGCCGACGAGCCTGCGCTTGGCGTGCATCGCGCCACGCTGGTCTTAACAGGAAGGGCGGTCCTGATCGGTCTGCGTTACGTTCGCGGTGAAACCGGGGTGCCGTTCTTAGTTTGCCGTGCCGAAGGTGAGCGCGTTTCACATGTGTTGAGCGAGGCGCGGGCACTACGCCTGACGATCGTCCATGACCATGTCTTAGCGCGTCAGCTGATAGGCACTACAAAACTCGGCCACGCGGTTCCTATGCAATATTTCCAGCCTGTCGCGAAAGCATTCTTTGCCGCAGGCTTGGCCTAGTCATTGGAAGTCCACGACTGCCCAGTTCAAAACTGACCTGGCTCCATGCTAGTGGCAAATGTCGGCTGGCCATCCGTGCCCCAGTGTCTCTGTCAGGCCAACCGCGCAACCGCGGGCCTGGGGCAATCACTCCCCTCGGATCTGCCACCCAGCAACTACGGCAAGTCCTCCGGGCATGACCTTGCAGCCTCTGCTGGCCGGTGCGTGGCGCAGTCCGAGGTTTTGAGGCCGGCAGTGCGGATTTGATTGGTGCAGCCGTTGGAATGCCCTCGTCAGCTAGTCGTCAACTAAGCGCCCTATGTTGAACAGCCGTGCTAACTTGAGCTCGGTTGCGAAACATAGGAGTACGAATCGTCATGTATGGTCGAATTGGTGGCTCATCCGATAGTTACCGCGCGCATAATGCCGGCGAGCAATCGGATGCAGGAAGCGAAGGGTTCGCGGACACATTTGCCCGAATGCACTTATCCGGATCGGAAGGTAGCGGCGCCTCATCATCGGCGGCTCCCCAAGCATACTCCCTCAATTCCCGACCTCCTGTGGTGGAGATCAACAGGACTTCCTTCAGGAGACAGGTGAGGCAATTTCATGGTGATGAAATCACGCACATCGCCGACAATCCTCAAGAGTATTCGGAGTTCGTATCGTCACGAGCCAGGCGCACCGCGGACGTTGCTCAGCAATATGGCATCCGTCGAGATACGGAGCACGCGCGATATTTCAGTTACCAATTGGGAGACCGGAGTGCCGGACTGCTGAGAATGGAAGGCGGATTCAGCATGAACGAGTTCGAATCGGAAAGTTGGCGGGAACAATTTCCTGGTCGAACTGAGGTCACTTCCATAGTGGATCTTCAAGTCGCCCATCCGCTCGTCGAAAATGCGGGCGATATTCTGCTGGAGCATCAACTTCGGATAGACGGCGACCGACCGTTGCTGAATTGGCGTGCGGCTAATCCGGAAGCACAAGCGCGCGCGCAGACGATGGGGTTTGTTGAAGTGGATCATGGCGACCTGGTGCTTGACCCTACGCAGCATCCCGACAAATGGACGAAGAACAGTGCCGGTGAGTGGCAGCGTGCAGGCAAACCTCCACTCTATCTCCACAAAACCGAGGATAGCGACAGCAGCGATAGCGGGTCCGACGACGATTTCATGTGATTTGTCGACCCGCCGCCGAGCCTTGCAACTGGTGACGGTTGCAAGGCTGTTGGCAGTGAATGCTAATTGTCCGGCGACAGCCCCGCCTTAGCGCCAGCGCCGCCGAGCAATCCAGCCCATCTCCCAGACAATAAACTGCGGATGCGCATCGTGGGTGCTTGCGAGCGGATTGTATTCGGGCCGGAACTCCGCCTCTTGGAACCGAGCTCTCCCGAATCCAATTTTCTCCACCACACCGTTGGGTCGTTGCGATGCGCCGATCCCGATCGGATCGGCTATGCCTGCTCCGCGCTCGCAGGAAGACCTTCCGCCTCGATCTTGGCGGCGCGATCTCGGCGATAAGTTGGATGGGAGGCAAGATACGCCGCCACGTCAACAGCCGGTAACGCGACATCGCAAATCGGCCCTGACGGTAGCCGATCGACTCCAATCGCCGGACCGCAACTCGCGCAGCGGCATTCGCGGTTTGGCCAGGAGAAATGCTCGCTGACTCACAGCGTGGCCGGCCGCATTCTGAGTGCCCTGTCATGCAGCCTGCGCCGACGGGAGCTCGGCACGCGAATGGCGTGGTTGGCGGCCAAGCCCTGAGGTCAACAAGGACTTACAGAAAGCGGGGGTGAGTTTGCCGCGATGAATTATGACCTTCTCGCGACCGGACCTAGCATCGGCTTCCTCTCGCTCTCGATTGTAGCCGCGCTGTTCGTTGGATTTAACGTGGCAAGCGGTGAATTCGGAATCAGCCAGCCCTTCCAAGTTTCTGGCCATGACGGGGCGACTCGTGTGGATGTGCACCCACATCGGGCTCGGCATCGCACCATTGACCAGCATCTTGGGCTGCAGCTTCATCTCAAACAGCTTTCCTGGCTCGCCACGCAGCGCGACCGGTGCCTCCGGCGGCATCAATTCGTCGGCATTGCACAAATGTTCCAGGTATTTTTGCGCCGGAAATGCGTAGGTCTTCATGCAATCAGTCGTAATGCCGGCTTTTCCTTCATTCAATGCGTTGGCCTGTCCCAGCACCATGTTCAGCAACCCTTTGAGCTGGTCTGTGCGTTCGTGCACTTTGGGTAGCTGGGTGGAGGTGAGTAGCAGGCGTACATTACGCCCCTGCAACCCGGCGAGACAGGTTTGCATCTCAATGGCCTGGGCTCGCAGGTACTGGGCCACATCGTCCACGACCTTACCGGCCTCCTCAGGCTTCATCTGGCGCACTTGGGAGACGACGCTTTGCTGACCGGCCAGATCGAACTGCAAAAGTTCGTCCAATCGTTTGAGCCGCTCCGTCAATACCTCCATTGACAACGCGGCGCCCCCGATTGTCGAGCCTGCCCCCGACGAACTCGCAGCCACCTCTTGCGCTCTCACCTGTGTACTCGCAACTTGATCCGAGCGCGCGAGAACCTTGGCTGCTGGCACTGTGCCGGCGTTCGCAGCGACTGGTGTTGATGGCTGCCCGGCGGCAGAAGTCCCGGCGCGAGCTGCCGACTTATGCTTTGACTTCCCTTTCCTTCGCGCTGTAGTGCCTTCTGACACTGCAGCCGTACCAGCAGTGCCAGCCGGTATCGCAGCGCCTGCCCTGGCCGGCATCGCAGCGCCCGCCTGGGCCTGTGGCGCCATGATGGCTGACGGCGGAGACTGCAGGTTCAACAAGTGCATGGCATCGTGCGCAGTGATCCATGCATCGTCCACGATCCGTTCGAACAGTTTCAATGGGAGGCCGGCATCTGGGTAGGTATGGCTTAGCTTGGTATGCACCTCGTGCAACGCCAATCCAAAATCCGAAAGCCGCTCCATGATTTTTTCTACAACCGCGCAATCATGAGCGTTGAGTGTTTTGCCATCATCCATTATGCCCTTCGCCAAAGAGAGGGCGCGAAGAGCTTCTTGAGCGGCGCTTGCCATCAGCTGCACCACTCCATTTCGACCGACGAGGAGTTCCTTCAAATCTGGCTCGAACCTGCTCGCCCGCAGTTCAATCTTGGCCCGCGCAAGACCGATCCGCTCACGGACCAGCCAGATCCTGACACTCAGTACCGAGCCGGCACGCAGCCGCAGTGCGCACCGCTCGGCTTCCCGCATCACGGGCGTTCCACTGGATAGGCTAGCGGTGGCAGCGCAGGCGGATCGCTGCCGTTCGGAGCGCCATGCCTTTTTTTCCCACCACTTAATTGCCGCCGTATGGTGGTTCTCCACATTTAAAATCAACAGCTCCTGCCGGTCCGCCTGGGAGTAGGAGTAGAGTTTATCGACCATACCTGCCGCTTTCTTGGTCTTTTTGTCCAATTTCGTGATCGTCGACAGGCCAAGTTTGTCTACTTCATTCGCGGCGTCGCACACGATCTGGCAACATCTACGCACCTTGTCGTCTGGCATAATTGTCTGCGCCTCAGCCGCAGGCAGGCTAGCGCGGTACTCCAGAATTGCTGAGGCTGCATCGACGACCCGACTGATCAGCTCCACCGCCTCCTCGGGGACGTCGGTTTTCCTGGCCGCAGCCTCGCAATCAGTCAGTTGTTGAACAAGACTGTTCATTCTGAGCTGTGTCGGACTGATATCTTCATTTGACGATGAGCTGGTGCCTTCCACCTGCGCGGTTGATAGTTGGCTACCGACCGGCGCCATGGCTTCGCCCTCAGACATGGAGGGAGAACCGCGCCGCCTTGCGGCTGCGCCACGTGGCGCTACGGTTCCGCGTGGTGGCGCAGCGGCTCCACGTCGCGGTGTGTTCAGGATTTGATCTTCGCCAATCGAGGCGCCTGGCAGACTTTCGCGGGCATCGCCTGGACCGCGCGCAACTGGAAGGGAGGAGGGCCTCCTATCGGCGTCCCCAGAGCGCATCTGCTCCACAACGGAATCGAATGACTGTCCACCTTCTCCCGCAGCAAGACTTGATTGCGAAAGGGAACTGCTCGCCCGCCCCGCGCGGCTGGCTCCAGTTTCAGCCTGCGATTTCCGTGGTCGGCCAATGCCCTTCATATTGCGTCTCCGTAGTAGGCGAGAATGTGCTGCTATTGTGCTGGCGGCTGACGAGACCAGCGGCATCTTTCGGTTAACGTCACGGTCAGCCAGACCCGCGACGGCGTAATGTTCCCGCCAAAGTGCTTCTCAGTAGCAGGCCAAGATTGGCCCGAGCTCACAGGACTTTCGCAACGTTGCCATCGATGTCCTGAGATTATCAGCGCTTCAGTCCGCCGATTTCCAGGAACAGCGAATGAAATCAGACCAACTCGGCTAGCTCCCCTTCCTAGACACGTGCCTGACGATTTTATTGATGCGTCACTCCTCTCGTTCGCCACCGACAAAGTCACACATTTGCTTCAGAGAAGCGTGTGCGTTGCGTATCACGCGGACCATTTCGATCTATAGTTACAAAAAGTGTCGAGACGGGACCTTTGGATCCGAAGGTCAGGCACGGCCGGCCTAGATAGACCGCTTGGCTGACGATTAGCTGACGATGGGAGTTCTCACGAACAGGGCAAGAAAATCCGACCGCTTCAAGCTTTCGATATGGTGAGAAGAGGATCCGCACCGGCCTCCCAAAGCCGGCAGACCATCCCATGTTCGTACGGTCGCCGACCTTCTCGAAGCCAATGAGCTCACCGCGCCGGGCCGTGATGTGCAGGCGAGAGAATGGTGATGCAAAGACCGAGTTCCTGCTCGTTGCGTGCGCCCGTGGAGCCAGCAAGAATACGGTCATTGCGGTCATGCAGCACGTGGACCGTGTCTCCTGTTCGACACCACAGCATCGAGGATGCAAACGAGCTGCTGCGGCTGCCATTCGGTCGCGGCATGCGTGGACGGCGGGATTGGCCGAACAGCCGAGATCGTGGTCGACTGTTCGATGCGAGAGCAACATCCTGCAGAGCATACGTTTTTGCGCTGGCCGGTTTTTGTCAAAAGCCGTCAGGTTCTCGAAAGCTCCCGCCCTTAGCTTGATCGAGGCTAACCTTTAACACGTCGCCGCCAATGGCAAATGCCGGAGTACCTGATGATAGCAGCAATTGGGAGTGGAGTTGGCAACCTCGGGACTTCCTTGATCCGAAAGGGCCATGGGGATTCGAAATCCGAGCATTCTGGTGATGGCAAGCCGGCTGATGGCAATGATGGCAAGCCAGCTGGTGGGAATGATGGCAAGGCAGCTGGCGGGAACGATCGGGCGGATAACCGGACCGTTTCAAATGATCAACTTCAAGACAACTCACAGTCTGCAGCACAAAGTGAAGCCTTCCAAAGTATCCTGCGATCGTTCGCGTTCCAATTCGCGAACGATGCGATGGCTGAGGCCGATGAAGCTTTGGATGACACAGAAGATGCCTGACGCGGGAAATCCGGCGTGAGGTCATACAGGCCGTTATTGACGGCACAACTCCAACAGAAAAAGGAATGATCATGGCTGCAGTTGATAATAATAAAAAATCAGGCAATACCAATACCAGTAGCGCCGGCAATACCGATAAAACTAACAGTGGCACTCCCGGCAATACAAGCGGAGCTGATGCTACTGCTTTTCAGGCGCAAGTGCAGGAACTAACCAATGTTAGCTTGGAGGCGACGAAAAGGAGTGTCCAGTTGCGCACTCTAACGACCAATCTCCAGACCATCAAGAAGGCCGCCGACGAACGCGTTTCGTAATGTCGGAAGCGGGTTTTAGACTGCCCCCTAGCGCGTCTCCTTATTGACGCGACGTAGTCCCGAAATGAGCCGCATGGCAATTGCCATGCGGCTTCTATCCTGTTTGAGAGATGCTCTGTGGATGACGCCGTTTCCCTCCGTTTCGAAGTGCGTTCGGGGCACTATTGCGGTCTGACCGGCAAGACGGATCTTCAAAAGTGTTTAATCGGCAGCGGCTTCGATGCCGATTTGGTCTTTGTCGAGCAGGGACTGGCACCGCATCACCTTCGTGTAACTCTTCTTGGCAAGTCGATCGAACTGGAGGCGCTTGCACCCGGACTCAGTATCGAGGGCAACCGGAATATCGCCGCAGGCCAGTCCGTTGTTGTGCCCCTTCCTGTCGTCCTGCTCGTAGGCGAGATGTCCATTGCTTTGTCCGTGCAGGATGCAGAGCCGCCTGGTTCGACCGGCATACCGCGCCTACCGATCGGTGTGCTCGCCATGGTCATAATCAGCTCACTCGGGATCGGCGCGCTTTCAGGCACGATCTCCTATCTTGGCAATGCAAGTGGATCGAGCCCCAATTCACTTCGGGCTGAAGTCGCGTCCAGAACGATCAGTCACCGCGCTGACAATGAACTTACGGAGGCAGCGGCCCAAGAGCTGCAGGAGGAAGTCGATCGAGCGGGTCTTCTCGACGTCAAGATTGGGTCGGCAAAGGGTGTTGTGACCGCCGAAGGCACCGTCACGTCTGAATCGGTCATCAGCTGGCAGAAGCTTCAGCAATCGTTCGATCGTCGCACCAAGGGTACTCTAACACTGGTGAACGGAGTGCTCATCAAAGAGGAGAAGGCGCCATCCGCAATCGCGGTCGAAGCTGTGTGGCATGGGGTCCAACCATATATTGTCATCGACAGCGAGAAGTATTTTGTCGGCGCCATTTTGGCTGATGGATGGGTGGTCGAACGTATTGAGGACAGCCGTGTGCTGCTGAGCAGGAATGGCCGCATTGCTGCTCTCCAATATTGAAAGCTCGCAGGCCCCATCAAGCAGCACTCTATGGCCAGCCAAACATCCTGTCGCGCTCGGTGCTGACAAGCTGGCTGCGTTGGAAACATTTGCTGCCCAGCCATTTCGCGCCTGCTTGTGGCTCTCATGCAGGGTCACGCGCTGGCCAAGGCTGAGGCGCCTTCGGAGTTCGAAAGCCACGTTTCATGGCGTAACAGCAGAGTAAGTCTCAACCGATTGCAAAGGTGTCTCGATGGCCAACGTCCTGCGTGACTTCATCAAGCGTGCGCCGGCCAGCCCGGATTTAATGGTTGCGTTGATGCTGCTTCTGGCTGTCGCGATGATGGTCATGCCTATCCCGGTCGTGGTGGTCGACGCCCTGATAGGATTCAATATGGGGTTGGCCATACTGCTGATGATGGTTGCCCTGTATGTCAGTACTCCACTTGATTTTTCCTCTTTGCCCGGCGTTATTTTGATTTCCACTGTATTCCGTCTCGCGCTCACGGTCGCAACGACGCGACTGATCCTGGCCGAGGGGGAGGCCGGCAGCATTATTCATACTTTTGGCGATTTCGTCATTTCAGGCAATATCGTGGTGGGTTTCGTCATATTTCTGGTCGTCACCATGGTGCAATTCATGGTCCTCGCGAAGGGTGCCGAACGGGTGGCAGAAGTGGCGGCGCGTTTCACGCTGGATGCTCTGCCGGGCAAGCAAATGGCGGTCGACGCAGAGCTACGCAACGGCCACATCGATGCCAACGAATCCCGCCGGCGGCGCGCCGAATTGGAGAAGGAAAGCCAACTCTATGGCGCGATGGACGGCGCGATGAAATTTGTGAAGGGCGATTCCATCGCCGGGCTGGTGGTTATCTGCATCAACATGCTGGGTGGAATTTCGATCGGCCTGCTCTCCAAGGGCATGTCCTTCGGCGAGGTACTGCATCACTACACTCTGCTGACGATAGGCGATGCATTGATATCGCAGATTCCGGCCCTTCTGCTCTCCATTACTGCGGCGACCATCGTCACCCGTGTGACTGGGACGGCGAGGATCAACCTCGGTACAGAAATGGTCAGTCAGCTCACGGCCAGCACTCGAGCCTTGCGACTGGCGGCCGGCGTCCTGGTTGTAATGGGGTTCGTTCCTGGGTTTCCCCTCCCCGTCTTTCTGATGCTGGCCGCAGTGTTCGCTGCGGTAAGCATTGTCAAGGCTGATGTGCTGGGCGCCGGCACTGCCGATGCGAAAGGTGGAACTGCAGCGGAGCCTAAGCAAGCCGCGCCTGCGAAGGAATTCCCGATCGCATTTTTTCTAGCGCCAGATCTTATGCAGGCGGTCGATCAAGCCGAATTGCAAAAACATATTGGGCGCGTTTCGCTCCTGGTCACAGCCGATCTGGGCATTATCGTTCCTCGCATCCCTGTCTTGGTTGACGAGCAGCTGCCTGAATCGCAATTCCGAATTGATGTCGAGGGCGTGCCAGTCGAACAGGACGCCTTAGATCCAAACCAGATGGCGCTCCGAGCCGATGTAGCGCACGTCGACTCGAGCGGTGTCCCCCTTAGACGTGAGCCGAAAACGGACACACTCCCGGTTGAACATACCCCTGCAAAGGCCCTTACGGGCGCCGGCACGGAGCATAGGGCTCCCGGCGAACTCCTCGCCTTGCGCGTCCATGCAG
This sequence comes from Mesorhizobium sp. M7A.F.Ca.ET.027.02.1.1, assembly GCF_004022985.1. NCBI lineage: Bacteria > Pseudomonadati > Pseudomonadota > Alphaproteobacteria > Hyphomicrobiales > Phyllobacteriaceae > Mesorhizobium > Mesorhizobium sp. M7A.F.Ca.ET.027.02.1.1. The sequence goes on from NZ_RZOL01000059.1 coordinate 18,777, forward strand.
CGTTGACCCGCTACGCACCGCGATTGGTGGGCATCCAAGAGACCCGACATTTCCTGGGCCGAATGGAGCAGGAATATTCTGAGCTTGTGAAAGAGGTGCTACGCACGACGCCGATTCCTCGGATTGCCGATGTTCTGCGCCGCCTCCTGGAGGAAGGTATCCCAATCCGCCACACCCGTCTCGTGTTGGAGGCATTGGCCGAATGGAGCGAGCGTGAGCAGAACGTTGCCCTGCTGACGGAATATGTCCGTTCTGGTTTGAAGCGACAGATCTGCCACCGCCATGCCAACACGGAGGGCATCGTGTCCGCCCTGGTCGTCGAGCGCGAGAGCGAGGATGTGATGCGTGGCGCGGTTCGAGATTCGGATGCAGGCCCCTATCTCGCACTGGAGGATCGGCAAAGCGAAGCGATGCTATCACAGATACGTCAGGTCCTTTCGAACGCAGAACCGGGTCAAACCCGCCCTATTCTGTTGACGTCGATGGATGTCCGACGTTTCGTCCGCGGCTTTCTGACGCGAAACGGGGTTGATCTCGCCGTGCTGTCTTATCAAGACCTCGCCTCCGACTTTACAATTCGCCCCGCAGGATCCGTCACACTCCCGCACGGATCGAACAGCGGATTGTTAGAGTAGTCCCACCTTTCCTAACTGAACGCCACGCGCCTCCCCGATAACTGAGAGATAACATGAATAGTAATACAGTTTCTCCATCGCCTATGTTTCTGCGCCGGAACTCACTTCTTTTTGCCGTACTCGCCATTCTGCCTTTGGGCGGTTGCGCCAGCTGGCAAAAGCCGGCTCTTTCCGTGCAGGAGACATCTTCCCCCGAGTTGCTCAGCGCCGATCAAATCGATCCGGCTATGCGCGAACGCATTTTGCGCGAAGTTGGTCAGGATGTTCAAGAGCGGGCTTTGCGGGATGAGGTGAAGCAGCACCCGGACAATGTTGATGCGGCGATACGACTTACAAATGCCTTGGTGGGCCAGAAGCGCCCGCACGAAGCGGTTGAGGTGCTCGACAGCGTCTTGGTTGCAGCCCCAGGAAACGTACGTGCATTGAATGCGAAGGGCGTGATTTTGGACATTGAGGGGCGGCATGACGCGGCACAGGCCCTGTATCGGCGAGCTCTCGAAAACGAGCCAGGCAATCAGATGGTGCAGCATAACTTCAATCTGTCGCTTGCCTTTAACGGCAAGTCCAAACAACCAAGGTTAGCACGATCGCAATAGGTGGGCACAGTGCATGCGCAGCCTGTTCCCCGGCTCGAACACGCGCTCGGCTCCCATCATAGATGGCCCCCTGAAGAGAGCCATATCTATGCAAAACAGTTGCTCCAGATCTGGCCGGCAGAGATCGGCAGGAGAGCCGGATGACATCACGCGGCCACCCGCAAGGCCACCCGCCTCGCTTCGTTGCCAGAGCGCCCTCTCCCTCGCCGGTCACCGTCTCGCAATGCGGCGACCTGGCTTAAGGCGGTCGACCGAGCGCCCGATGCAGTAGCCATGAATACGTAACGCAGCGATGGACCCGCCGGATCGTGTCGCGCTTGTGCTGGCCGTCCCTGCCATTACAGCACGGTGATTGTAGCTGGATCCTATTCTAGAGGCATCGATGGTGTGGATGCCTTCGATCCAAACAATCGATTTGTTGAATTCGTCCGCCTGAGGAAATTAGCTGCGGCGATCCGACTTCCGACGCCTGCAGGCGCAAAACCAACAGCGTGAGCGCTGCGGGTCCGGAGGCAGGCTGCAAAGTGCAATCACCAGCGCTGATAAGCGGCAAGTGAAGAATGTATCGCTCGGGCGACTCCTGTGTTGTGCACGGTTGCCCCGCGAGGTGAACTGTAGCAGCTTGGCAGCTCAGCGTTCACGAAAGGAGAAAAGATTTGGGGCCAAGCAAAGACCGGCTTTTTTGATTGTCTTGCTGTATCGCTATGGTGGGGCGGGCGCGACCGCTCCCATAATTCAATACGCTGCCTTTAGCGATGGACGATGACGGGATGCGTCGCCGAGACTTCAATGGTGGAGGAGCAGCGCACCCGTCGATCCATTTGCTTTCAGCGGCAACCGCCACTATGAAGCGACACTTCGCCCAACTGTGTTTCAAGCTGCCCGGAGAAGTTTATGACAGAAGAACCCCACAAGACCGACATCCTCATCGAGCTCACTGCCGATGTTGTATCAGCCTACGTCTCCAACAACCCCGTCCCGGCGGGGGAGCTTCCTGCCCTGATCGCCCAAGTGCACGGGGCTCTAAACGGCACGGCTGGACTCATACCGGCAGAAGAGCCTGTGCCTGTAAAAAAACCTGCTGTCCCGATCAAAAAGTCGATCGAACCGGACTACATCATTAGCCTTGAAGACGGCAAGAAATTCAAATCGCTAAAGCGCCATCTGGCGACGCACTATGGTCTGACCCCAGACGAATATCGCGCCAAATGGGGTCTGCCGTCGGATTATCCCATGGTGGCGCCGAATTACGCCGCTGCGCGCTCCGCCTTGGCCAAGACCATGGGACTCGGCCGCAAACCGAAAGAGCCGGAAGCCCCAGCCACGGCGCCGGCGAAACGGACCCGCAAGAAGGTCGCAGCCTAAATCCGTATCAACAGTCGTTCGGACGCGCAGCAGCCGTTGGCCCAATCTGCGCGGAATCAAAGGGCGGGGATGAGCCCCGCCTTTCCCGTCCAAGAGCCTCATTTCCAGAGTAATTCATGATGGCTCCAGCAATCCCTGCCGCGGCATTAACTTGCATGCTCCGGCCCGGGTTTCGAGCCGTCAATGCGTTCCGGCGATGACGAACCTTGCCAAGGCTTTCCCGGACCGTTAGCCAGCCTTGCTGAGGCTGCCTGCAGAGGACTTTCCCGTGCGGCGATCCTGTTCCACCTCGTAGTTGATCTTCTGGCCCTCATTAAGGGTCGACAGGCCCGCTCGTTCAACAGCGGAAATGTGGACAAAGACATCCTGACCGCCGTTGTCAGGCTGAATAAAACCAAAACCCTTCGTGCTGTTGAACCACTTCACCGTTCCAGTCGCCATATCCATTCCTTTGTAATAAGTCGCAACTTAGGCAGGCCATTCACGCCAGCCTGATTTGTACACGAGACTTTAGGCGCATCAAAATCGGAAAATTGCAAGGCCCACTCGATCGCCTGATCTCCAGCAGCAACTGCAACATATGCGAGGCGCGTGCCAGACGAGGCGTATGCCAGACGTTTCGTCGTGCGCTGTCGCTCGAACGTTGACAGAAACAATGACACACCTTGCAAACTCGGCACATCTTGTGGACGTGCTCGGGTCGCTTCTCGACTGCGATACCCGCTCCTGACCGGGTATCGTCGGCCAAAATGAGGGTTTTTGTCATGTGCCGCCAGACCGAAAGATCAGGCGCGCAGCGACCTGCACATTCAAACCGGAACCCGCGAACCTCGATTAGCTTCTGCCTGCTCCGAAGGGCGGTAGCCTGCTCTGAGGCGGGCCACTGTCGGGTTGAAAACCAACTGTCGGGTTCGGAACCCCAGATTGTCGGCAAGGTACGCGCCGCCCACTGGTTGGCCAAAGGGCACTGGCTCCTGATCCTGCCGCCATGCTCGCCCGATCTCAACCCGATCAAGACAGGTCTGCTCAAAACTCAAGGCGCGGCTGCGGAAGAAGGCGGCCAAAACTTTCGACGCTCTCTGCGGAACTCTCGGCGATATCTGCCAGCTGCTGGAGCCAAATCAAAAAC